>JBAVUB010000614.1:0-5046 GCA_049696575.1 Acidobacteriaceae bacterium
GATCCCCAGCGACACCGCCTCGGCGACAGCCACCACCAGCAGCGCGCCCTTCTTCTGCGCGATCGCCGCAATCGCCGGAATATCCTCAATCACGCCGAAGAAATTCGGCGACTGTACCAGCACGCAAGCGGTCTGCTCGTCTACAGCCGCATCGAGCGCGGCCAGATCGATTCGCCCGTCGTCACTCGTACCCTCGGAGCCGTAGCCGATCTCCTGCGTTGCATGACCCGAGCTGGCTTCGCGATGCTGCGCGTAGGTGCGCATCACCTCGCGATACTCCGGATGCACGGTGCGGGCGACCACCACTCCATCGCGTCCCGTGACGCGCATCGCCATCATCGCGGCCTCGGGCGCTGCCGTCGATCCGTCGTACATCGAGGCGTTCGCGATGTCCATCCCCGTCAGTTCGCAGATCATCGTCTGAAATTCGAAGATGGCCTGCAGCGTCCCCTGCGTGATCTCCGCCTGATAGGGCGTGTACGAAGTGAGGAACTCGCCGCGCTGCACGATGGCGTCGATCAGCACGGGCCGGTAGTGCCGATAAACCCCCGCGCCCAAAAAACTCGCATAGCCGTTGGCGTTTTTCGCCGCCGCGGCTTTGAAGTGATCGACGATTTCCGATTCGCCCATCTGGCGCGGAATCGCAAGATCGCGCGTCAGCCGATACTCCTCAGGAATGATGGCAAAGAGATCGTCGATCGATGACGCGCCGATCTCGCGCAGCATCGCGGCGCGTTCAGCATCGGATTTTGGCAAATAGCGCATAGGAATTTTTAGAGTATCAAGAAGTACGAGGCTGGCCGCGGAGGTGTTTGCTGAACGCTGAGCGCTGACAACTGAACGCTGAGAATCAATGCCCCGTCTCTTCCTTCACATACGTCTCATAATCGTGTGCGCTCAGCAGCGAATCGATCTCGCTCGGATCGGCCAGATCGATCTTCATGATCCACGCCGCATGCGCATCCGCATTGATCTTTTCCGGCGCCGTGGTCAGCTCCTCGTTGATCGCGGTCACGGTTCCGGTGGCCGGCGAGTACAAATCCGACACAGCCTTGACCGATTCGACGCTGCCGAAGACCTTGCCCTTCTCAACCTTGTCGCCGACCTTGGGCAGCTCGACGAAGACAATGTCGCCGAGCGAGTCCTGCGCGTGATCGGTGATTCCGACCGTGGCCGTTTTGCCGTTGGCCTCGATCCATTCGTGCTCGCGCGTGTAGCGGTAGTTCGTGGGGTATGCCATTGCGATGGAATTCTCCCTCTTATTGTACGGGCTGCGCTAGCTCTGGCTGCTCGCCCGCTTCGGCTTCTTGTAGAACGGCAGCGGCACCACCTGCGCCTTCACCGGATTATTGCGAATCTCAACGGCGACTTCGGTTCCCGGCGCAACAAAACTTCGCGGAACATACGCCAGCGCAATGTTTTTCTTCAGAAACGGCGCGGGCGATCCGCTGGTGACGTACCCGATTGCGTTGCCGCTCAAATCGAGCACGCGATACCCATCCCGCGCGATGCCACGCTCCACAACTTCCAATCCCACCAATTTCCGCTCCGGTCCACCGGCCGCCTGCACTTTGTTGAGCGCGTCCGATCCCAGGAACTGCCCTTTCTCCAGCTTGCAAAAACGATCGAGCCCCGCTTCAAACACATTGATGGAATCCGAAATCTCGTGCCCATAGAGCGAGAGCGCTGCTTCCAGCCGCAGCGTGTTCCGCGCTCCCAAACCGCACGGAAGAATCCCGAACTCCGCACCTGCCGCCATCATCTCGTTCCACACCCGCTCGCTCGTCGCTTCATCGGAGGGGATATAGATTTCAAAGCCGTCTTCCCCCGTGTAGCCGGTGCGCGCGATGAGCGTGTTCTCGAGGCCGCACACCGTGCCCCAGGTGAACCAATAGAATTTCACCGCCGCCAGGTCGGCGTTGGTCAGCTTCTGCAGCGTCTCCTGCGCGCGCGGGCCCTGGATCGCCAGCTGCGTGTAGTAGTCGCTGTAATCGCTCACGTGACAGCCGAAGGCATGCGCCTGGCTGCGCACCCAGTTGAAATCCTTCTCGCGGGTGCCCGCATTGATCACGAACAGATAATCGTTTTCGCTGAGTTTGTGGACGATGATGTCGTCGACAAACGTCCCCTCCGGGTACAGCATCGCGGAGTACTGCGCCTGGCCCACCTGCAGCCGCGACGCATCGTTCATGGAGATGTGCTGTACGGCCCGCAACGATCCCGGCCCGCGCAGCTGAATGTCGCCCATGTGGCTCACGTCGAAAACGCCGACGCCGGTCCGCACCGCCATGTGCTCGGCAATCAGGCCGGAATACTCGACAGGCATATCCCAGCCGCCGAAGTCGACCATCTTCGCGCCAAGCCTGCGATGCAGGCTGTTCAGTGGAGTTTTGCGGAGTGCGACAGTTACCGACACGAGGCCTCAGACGAACGCGGAATTCTTGTGCAACACGAACCTCTAACGTTACAACCCGTCTGGGAGCGGGTCAATCGCCGCGGTCATGTTCGGGACAGCAACTTGACTCTGCAATCAGGAAAACGACGAGTCACGCGCACCTACCGCCGGATCAGCCACATAATCCCGATCAGAACCAGCACTCCGGCGATCACTACCACCCGGATTGTCTGGAAGCGACCCATCCACCTGTTTTGCATCGCCGCACCTCGGCCCGATTATAGCCCGTCGCTCCGCTTGCCGCTCCCCGCGCTGCGGTTCTCTTCACCGCGCAATTTACGATAAGAGCGTGGCGTTCACCTTCCCTGTCGTTCCAGCCGCGATTGCTCTTCTGCTCCTGCTCGTCCCGCTGTTTGCCTTTGCCTTGGCGGGCGAGCGCTGCGTTCTCGCAGCGCAGTCGCTCTCCCCGGCTTTGCGCCTTGCTTTGCCCAGTATGCTGATGCTTCCCTGGCTCGTCGTCGCCCTTGGCTCACACGACTTCGCCGTCTGCTGGTTGCTGTTCTATCTTCTCGCCCCCGTCCTTATCGCCACGCTCGAATGGCTGGCGGCAGGCCTCGACCCCGGCCAGCGCGGGCACCTCATCGACTTTCTGGTTCTCATCCCGCTCGGCCTCGCGGTCGATCTGCGCTGGCTGGAGCCGGCATGGCCCCACAAACTCGCTCTTTTGGGAAAGCTCACGCTGCTCGATGCCGGCCTCTATGCTTTTCTCGCCGTACGCTGTCTTTCCGGCGTTGGGTTCGATCTGCGCCTGCGCGGACGCGACTGGCGCGTCGGCCTCCGCGAGTTCGCCTTCTATGTCCCTGTTGCTATCCCCCTGGGCCTCGCGCTCGGTTTTCTCCACCTTCACCACCACATCGACCATCCCTGGCTGATCCTTCCCGCCTGGATCGCCACATTCGTTGGCGTGGCGCTGCCGGAGGAGGTCTTTTTCCGCGGCTGGATCCAGAATTTGCTCGAACGCCGTATCGGCCGTATCGCCTCGCTGGTCGTGACTGCGTGTGTTTTCGGCCTCTCCCATTTCAACAAGCGCACGCTGTCTTTCAACTGGCGCTACGTGGTTCTGGCCGCCCTGGCAGGCATCTTCTACGGACGCGCGTGGCGCCAGGATCGCCGCGTCGGCGCTTCCGCCATTACCCACGCCACCGTCGACACCATCTGGGGCGCGCTCCTTCGCTGAAGCTGCTGCGTCGGTAAAATGAGGCTGTACCGCTCATGCCCGCAACTCCCCCCGAACCCCGAACCGACATTACGTCTTCGCAACTGCGCGCGCAGACCTTCGACGCCTTCCGTCGCTGGGGTTATTTGCAGGCGCAACTCGACCCCCTCGGCCAATACCTCGGACCGCTGCCCCTTCCCGAACTCGACCTCGACAATGCATTCGTCGCGGAAGCTCGTCGCATTTACTCCGGGACCATCGGCGCCGAGTTCATGCACATTCCCAATCGCGAGGGCCGCGAGTGGATCGCGGAACGCCTCGAAGGCCCGGCTCCTGATCCGGACCAGAACCACATCCTGCAACTCCTCACGCGTGCCGACGTATTCGAGCACGTGATCCAGTCGCGCTATCTCGGCACCAAGCGCTTTTCCCTCGAAGGCGTCACCGCGCTCATTCCCTTCCTCGACGAGCTGCTGAACCGTTCCGCCGAACTCGGCGCTGAACGCGCCATCCTCGGCATGAGCCACCGCGGCCGCCTCAGTGTTATGGTGAACACCTTCGACAAATCGCCGGTGGATATCTTTGCTCGCTTTGAAGACGTCGATCCGCGCAGCATCCTCGGCGGCGGCGACGTGAAGTATCACATCGGCGCGACCGGCGAATTCCTCGCCCGCAATGGCAGCACCGTCGCGCTGCACCTGGTCTCCAACCCGAGCCATCTCGAGGCTGTCGATCCCGTGGCGATGGGTCGCGCCCGGGCTCGCCAGGACCGCTATGGAGGTGACGGCGTCGACCGCGTTTTGCCGGTCATTATTCACGGCGACGCTGCCTTCGCCGGTCAGGGCATTTGGGCGGAGACCATGAACCTCGGTTCCATCGACGGCTACTCCGTCGGCGGCGGCATTCACATCGTCGTCAACAATCTCATCGGATTCACCGCCGAGCCTGCGGAAACCAACTCCACGCGCTTCTCGACAGACCTGGCCCATCGACTCCCCATCCCCATCTTCCACGTCAATGCTGAAGACCCCGCGGCCGTCGTGCGCATCGCCGCGCTTGCCGCCGAGTATCGCTACCAATTCCACACCGACGTCGTCATCGACCTCATCGGTTATCGCCGCCACGGCCACAGCGAAGTCGACGATCCCACCGTCACCCAGCCCCTGCGCTACGCGAAGATCAAAAACCATCCGCCGCTCTACGAGCTCTACGCGAAGCAAATCGGCGTCGACATTTCCGCGACGGTGAAGGAACTGCAAACCGAATTCGCCGATGCGCAGAAGAAAGCCACCGCCGTCCGCAAAAAGCCCGTGCTGGTCGAGATGCCGGACTACTGGAGCCGCTATCAGGGCGGTCCCTACCGCGCCGACCTCGAAGTGGACACCGGCCTTGATCGCACCACGATCCAGAACATCGCCGACAAACTCGCCGCATA
>JBAVUB010000615.1:0-8715 GCA_049696575.1 Acidobacteriaceae bacterium
GCGCAGGGGTTGCCCTTCGTTGGGCGCGCCGGCCAACTCCTGAACAACATGATTAACGCGATGGGGCTGCGGCGCGATCAGGTCTACATTGCGAACATCGTCAAGTGCCGCCCGCCGCAGAATCGCGTTCCGGAGCCGGACGAGGCCAACACCTGTTCGCCGTTTCTCTTTCGCCAGATCGATGTGATCCAGCCCGAAGTGATTGTTGCGCTCGGCGCAACCGCGGCGACGTATCTGCTGGGCGGCAAAAGCCCGCTCGCCGCGCTGCGCGGCCGCATCCATCACGCGCGCGGGTCAAGGCTCATCGTGACGTATCACCCCGCGTATCTGTTGCGCGATCCTCGCCAGAAAAAGGAAGCCTGGGCCGATCTGCAGCTTGCTATGGCCGAACTCGGGCTCAAAGCGCCCGAGAAATAGCTACAAGCCGGCAGCCGCCATCTGCGCAAAAAAGAGCCGGAACCCTGGTCGGGCTCCGGCTGTTGAGGAGGTAGAGCGATTTCTAACTAGTGAGCGCCGGCTGGCCGGCGTTACAGAGTTGGGAAAATTTCCACCTGGAGTGGCTCTGATAGTCTCGGCTCTACGGCCATGCCCCAGTTCTGCGATGTCGCTCTGCCGGTCCCGCTGGACCGCGTCTTTACTTATGCGCTGGGCGAATCGCATCCGGTCGTGGGAGCGCGCGTGCTGGTCCCGTTTCGCAACGAAAAACTTGCTGGTATTGTGATGCGCCTGCACGATGAACCGCCGCCTGTGGAAGCCAAGGCGCTGCTCAGTGTTCTTGACGAGGAGCCGGTGCTTTCGCCACAGCTCATGGAATTGGGCCAGTGGATCGCGCAGTATTACCTCGCTCCCATCGGTGAAGTGCTGCGCTCCATGCTGCCGCTCATGAGCGAGGTGCGCCGTCAGGTTTTGTATCGCATTACCGCTGTGGGGCGGCAAGCCCTGGCTGCAGGTGCGGAGCGGGGCTCGTCACGGCGCTCGCGCCTCTCGCCCGCGGAGCAGGACCAGGAATACGCCGTCCTCAACGCGCTCGAATCCGGCGAGGCTGTTCGTGCAGCGCGCTTGCGCTCGACTACCCATGCTTCTCTGCGCTTGCTGCAGGGGATGCTGCGCAAAAAATGGATTGCCCGCGAAACGGCGGCCGAGTCTCGCGATGCTCGCCGCACCGTCCGGTACGCCGTCCTCATCGACGACGTGCGCCTGCCGAAGCTCAACGACAATCAGCAGGCCATCCTTGCCGAACTCGCGGCGGCCGCTGGCGAGCTCCCTGTCGCGGAACTGCGCCGTCTCGAAGTTCCGGCTTCGACCCTGGCCACGCTGGTCAAGCGCGAGTTGGTCCGCATTGAAGAACGCCCCGCGGATTTCCACCTGACCCATCCGCACGCTTTCGCGACCCCGGACCACGAGCTGAATCCCGCGCAGAATGAGGCCCTGAGGACGATTACCGAGGCGGTGGAGGCAAACGAGTTTCGCCCGTTGCTGTTGCAGGGGGTCACCGGATCGGGCAAGACGGCGGTGTACCTGGCCGCGATGCGCCGCACCCTGGACATCGGCCGCACCGCGATTCTGCTGGTTCCGGAAATCGGCCTGACGCCAGCGATGGCGGCGCAGCTCCACCATGCTTTTGGATCCGAGGTTGCGCTGCTCCACTCCGCGCTCACGCCGGAGGAACGCGGCGAGCAGTGGCATCGCATTCGCAAAGGCGAAGCCCGCGTTGTGGTCGGCACACGTTCCGGAGTTTTCGCGCCCGTCGAGAAACTGGGCCTCGTCGTCGTCGACGAGGAGCAGGACTCCAGCTACAAGCAGGAGTCGATGCCGCGCTATCATGCCCGCGACGTCGCCGTAATGCGCGCGAAACTCGCCGGAGCCGCCGTGGTGCTCGGCTCCGCGACGCCGTCCCTCGAAACCTGGCACAACGCCACCACCGGCAAGTACCAGCGCATCGAGATTCGCGAACGGGTCATGGATCGCCCGCTGCCCGAGGTGCGCCTCGTCGATATGCGCCAGGAATTCCAGGAAACCGGCCAGGAGCACCTTTTCTCGCGGGCGCTGATTGAGGAAACCAAAGAAACGCTGGAGCGCGGCGAGCAAGCGATGATCCTGCTCAACCGCCGCGGGTATTCGTTTGTCGTCGTGTGCCGCGCGTGCGGCGTCAAGCTCGAATGCGAGAACTGCTCCATCGCGCTCACCTACCACAAGGCGCTTCCCGGCGACGGCCAGGCCGCGGGTCAGCGTTTGGAATGTCACTACTGCGGTTACAAAAAGACCGTGCCCCGGCGCTGCCCTTCCTGCGAGAGCGAGTATCTGTATTTTCTGGGCGCGGGATCACAGCAAGGCGAAGAGCGCCTGCAGGAAATCTTTCCCGGCGCGCGCATCGGCCGCATGGATCGCGACACCGTCCGCGGCCGCAGTGACATGGAGCGCATGCTGGTGCGTCTGCATACGGGCGAGATCAACCTGCTGGTGGGCACGCAGATGATCGCCAAAGGCCACGACGTGCACGGCGTGACTCTCGTCGGCGTCGTCGGCTGTGATTACGCGCTGGGGCTGCCCGATTTTCGCGCCGCCGAACGCGTCTTCCAGCTCCTCACCCAGGTATCCGGGAGGGCCGGACGCGGCGAGTTGCCCGGCCAGGTGATCGTGCAGACGTACCATCCGGAGCACTACGCGATCCAGTGCGCCGCCGCGCATGATTTCGCCGGCTTCGTGGAGCGCGAGCTGCGTTTTCGGCGCGCCATGCATTACCCTCCCTACGCCGCGCTCGCCAATGTGCTGCTGCAGAGCCAGCGCCTGGAGGAAGCGGCGGGATGGGCATCCGCTCTGGGCCGCTGGTGCGCCAACAACATCCTTCGGCATGTGCGCGTCCTCGGACCCGCGACTGCGCCTATTGCAAAAATCAAGCGAACGTATCGTTTCCACCTTGTTATGAAAGGGGAATCCCGCCGCGCGCTGCAACAGGCGCTGCGGGCGCTGCTGGCGCATGCGGAAGAGGCCGGCATTCCCCGTGCCAATCTCATTATCGATGTCGATCCGGTCAGCCTGATGTAGCGGCTTGGTTTTGGAGGCTTTCGTTCAGCCATGGAATTCCTCGACGAAGAAAAAGTCCGATCGCTGCTCACCTACGAAGGCCTGATCCCGGCGGTGGAGCAGGCCCTCATCAGTCTCTCCCTCGGCAAAACACAGCAGCCGGTGCGGACCATCCTGCGCATCGCGGAACACGAAGGGTTCTTCGCGCTGATGCCGGCGATCGAAGGCGAGCTCATGGGAGTGAAGCTGGTCACCGTCTACGAGCGCAACGCCAACCTCCCCACCCATCAGGCCGTCATTCAGCTTTTTTCGGCGAAAACCGGCGAGCCGCTCATTGCTATGGATGGCCGGCTGATCACCGAAATGCGCACCGCCGCCGTCTCCGCCATTGCAACGCGCCTGTTTGCTCCTCGCAATGCTCGAACCCTAGCCATCCTCGGCAGCGGCGTCCAGGCCCGCTCGCATTTGCGCGCGCTGCGTCTCGTCCGCGACTTTTCCGACGTGCGCATTTGGAGCCGCACCCCGGATCACGCTCGCCGCTTCGCTTCTGAATTTGGCGTCACTCCCGTCGGAACCCCTGAGCAAGCAGTCCGTGGAGCCGATGTGGTCCTCGGCGTCTCCAGCACCCGTGAGCCGCTGTTCCAGGGCGTTTGGCTCGGCTCCGCTACGTTCACCTGCGCCGTCGCTGTCGTAACGCCCGATCGCCGCGAACTCGACGACACTGCGATGAACGCCTCCATCGTCGTTGAATCGCGGGAAGCCGCCCTGCGTGAGTCCGGCGACATCCTTGGTTCAAAGCAGCCTGTCTATGCGGAAATCGGCGAAATCCTCGCCGGAAAACGCCCTCTCCCGGCGGGCCGCGTCGTCTTCAAATCCCTGGGGGTTGCGGCCTGCGATCTGGCTGCCGCCGGGGTTGTCTGGAAAAACTACAAAACCGGTGTAAATCCTTAAAACGAAAGTAACTAAGCCCCACGTCCGGACCCCCTTTCTACCCTAAAGATGCTAGAGACGCCTGCAACTTTGAGGCGCATTCTGGAGATCGGCGCCCCTGAGGAGGCGCCACAGGTTGCGGAGGTTCTGTACATCCTCTCTGGTCCTTGCTCTGTTCGTTCCGGGCTTCGGGACAGGTCTTTCTTCACAGACAAACACCTCCCGCCCCTCGGTTTCGAGTTCCCCTGCAAACGCGCCGCACGTCCTGACCACGGTTGCGCAGATTCGCGCTCTGTCGGCTGCCGCCGCAGCCCAGGGCCAACCCGTGGAGCTCCATGCGACCCTGACTTATTACGAGCCCAGCGACGGGATTGTCTTCGCGCAGGACGCCACGGGCGGCATCTACGTCGTGGCTCCGCCCCATGCCCCGATTTTGAAAGCGGGGGATGTGGCCGTGCTTACGGGAACGACGCTGGCGCCCAATTTTGCAGTCAATCTGCAGGCCAGCCAGATCCAGTTCGAGCGCGCAGGGCCAATGCCGAAGCCCGTTCCCGTCACGTGGCGCGACCTGATGCACAGCACCCACGACTGCGCATACGTGAGCATCACCGGCACAGTGCGGTCAGCCACCGTCCAGCTGGCGGATGCTCCGAGCGGCACAGCCGCTGGCGGTCGGCGGCGCTACTTCCTCATGGATCTGCAGACCGAAGGCGGCGCCGTCCGCGTCCATATGGAGGACACCGGCAACATCGATCCCATGGCCCTGCTCGATTCCCTGGTCAGGCTCGACGGCGTGGCCGGAGGAATCTTCGACGGGGCGTTCCGCCAAACCGGCGCGGAGTTGTGGGTCAGCAGCGCCCGACACATGACCGTGCTCGAAACAGCGGAGAACGATCCGGCAGAATTGCCCCTGACCAAAATTGACCACATCATGTCCGGCTATTCCGCTCGCGACGAGAGCCCGCGCGTGCACGTTCGCGGCAGCCTCACCTTGTACCAGCCCGGTCTGGAATTGGTGCTGCAGACGCCGGACGGCCAGGCAGTTCTCGTCCATTCTTACGAGCAGTCCGCGCTGCACATGGGGCAGGTGGTCGACGTGGTGGGGTTTCCCGACCCGTCTGAATATTCTGAGGTGCTCAGCGACGGCAGCGTGCTGCCAACCCGAGTCACAAAGATGATCGAGCCCACCCCCGTCCGCTGGACCGAAGCTCTCGCCGGGCATTACCCCTTCGACCTGGTCTCGATGGAAGGCGTCCTTGCCGCCGAGGTCCATGAACGCCATCAGGACACGCTGGTGATTCAGACCGGGAGCCATGTCTTCTCGGCGATTCTCCCTCGCACGGTTTGGGACCGCGCGGTCGATGAAATCGCGCTTCCCGACTATCACGTCGGCAGCACCGTGCGTATCACCGGCGTTTGCGTCGTTCACGCCGGGGGGCCGTGGAATACCGAGCGCTGGTTCGACTTGCAGATGCGCTCGCCGCAGGACGTCGCCGTGCTGATCGCCCCGCCGTGGTGGACCGCGCGCCGCCTGCTGTATCTGAGCGCGGCCCTGCTGTTGCTGATGGTGACTGGCTTCATCTGGGCTCTGATCCTGCAGCGCAAGGTCCGCAAGCAGACGGAGCAGATTCGCCTGACCATGGAATCCGAGGCGGCTCGCGAACGGCGCATCGCGTTTCTTGAGAAGGAGCGCGGCCGGGTGCTGGAAGCGATCAACAGCATGCTCAATCTCGACGAAGTGCTTCTGATGATTCTTCGCCTGATCAGCACGCAGCTGGAGGAGCGCTCCTGCTGGTGCGAGCTGGCCAATGGCACCATCGTCGGCGAAGCATGCCCTCCCGAGGACGCTGACCGCGCAGTGCGGCGCGGAATCTATTCGGGCGCGGGGGAGCGGCTGGGATCGCTGGTGGTTTCTGGTGTCGAAGCCTATCAGGAGCAGGCGGGCGAGGCGCTGGAAATGGGCGCGAGCCTGGCCGCGCTGGCCATCGACAATCGCCGCCTTTACGAGACTCTGATTCATCGTTCGCAGTACGATCAGCTCACCAACGCGGCGAATCGCTTCCTCCTCGAAAGCCGCCTCGATGAGGCTCTGTCCCACGCCCGGCGCAGTCAAAGCCATTTCGCGCTGGTCTACATCGACCTCGATCAGTTCAAGCAGGTGAACGATTTCTACGGGCACCGGGTGGGCGACCTTTATCTGCAGCAGGTGGCGGAGCGATTCTCAGAGAAGCTGCGCGGCATGGATACCCTGGCGCGCGTGGGCGGCGACGAATTCATCGCCCTCATTCCCGTTGTGCGCAGCCCAACCGAACTCGAGGAGATCAGCCAGCGCTTGCTGCGCTGTTTCGACGCGCCTTTCCGGATTGACTCGCACACCATCCGCGGATCGGCCAGCATCGGGTATGCAATTTATCCGGAAGACGGGCTCTCGAAGGACGAGCTGAAACGCGTAGCCGACAGCGCGATGTACGCGCGCAAACCCCACGCGGTCTGACCGGGGTTAGATTCCGATCCGATGCAGCAACAGGCTCGGCGCGCAGCCCAGCAGAACCACCAGGCCAGCGAGCAACCATAGCACCAGCTTCGTCACCAGCGGTGTGCGGATCGGGGTCGCGTCCGCCGCAGCGTCCGTGACATACACCTGCTTGAGCACCCGCAGATAGTAGTAGAGCGACACCGCGCTCATGACCACAGCGAGCAGCACCAGCCACAGCAGGCCGAGATGCGGTTCAGCTTCGAGCACCGCCGCGAAGAGATAAAACTTGCCGAAGAACCCGGCCAGCGGGGGAATCCCGGCGAGTGACAGCAGAAATATCAACATGCAAAACGACAGCCCCGGCGCACGCCGATAGAGCCCTGCGAGATCGGCAATTTTGTCGATGCCTGCGGACTCCAGCGCGCCCAGCACGCCGAAGGCTCCCAGCGCGGCCACTGCGTACGTGATCACGTAGTAGAGCAGGGCGCTGGTTCCCCGCGGACTGTGCGCGATCAACCCCAACAGCATGTAGCCCGCATGGCCGATGGCCGAGTACGCCAGCAAACGCCGCACGCTCGTCTGCGCAATCGCAGCAAGGTTGCCAACCACCATCGACAGCGCCGCGATCACGCACAGCACCGGAACCCAACCCGGCTGGTACCCGCGAAACGCTCCACGCCCCATCGCCGACGCCAACCCCAACGTGACCACCTGGCCAAAAATAAAAAAGCTCGCTACTTTGGAGCTCGACGCGATGAACCCCGCGCTGACGGTTGGCGCGCCTTGATACGCATCCGGCGCCCAAAGATGGAACGGCGCTGCGGCCACTTTGAACCCGAACCCGATCGCGACCATCACGATCGCGACCAGCAGCAGGGGATCAAGCACCGGCCCGCTCACCGCCGCCGCAATCCGTGGCAATTCGATGGAGCCGGCCAGCCCGTACAGCAGGCTCAGGCCAAACAGCAGGAATCCTGCCGACATTCCGCCGAACAGGAAATATTTCAGCGCTGCCTCCGCCGACTGCCGGCTGTTCTTATCAAATCCAGTGAGGATATAAAGCGACAGGCTCAGGAATTCCAGCGCCACAAAGATCAGAAGCAGGTTCTGCGTAGCGACCAGGAACATCATCGCTACCGTGGCAAACAGAATCAGCGCGATGTATTCGCCAATATGGCCGATCACCCGCGTCGACGTTGACAGCAGAACGGTCAGAATCGTGAACGCCAGCAGCGCAATCTGCACCAGCCGCGTGAGCGGCGTCATCACGAACATGCCGTCCGGCAAACTGTACTGCGCAGCGGCGTGCGTCAGCCCGTACATGGCGATCAGGCATCCCGCGCACCCGATCAGCGCCGCTACGCCGAAGCGCATCTTCGTCGCGGATCGCCGCAGCACCGTCAGATCGAGCATCAGCGCCAGCAGCCCCGCCACCATGACCGCAATTTCCGGCAGCGTAAAGCGCAGCAGGTCGGAATAGCTCACAACGCTCATCGCCACGCTCCTCTCCGCAGACCCTCGAAGAGCGGCGAATTCAAACTCGGCAGGATCAGATCCGTCAGAATCCGCGGATACAGCCCTACTACCAGCGTCGTCGCGAGAAGCAGCACTGCGCCCAGCTTCTCAGGCAGCGTGATCGGCGGCAGCGCATGTTCCGCCGCGCCTGGCGTTGGTTCGCCGAAAAACGCTTTCGTCAGCGCGCGCCACGTGAACGCGATCCCCACCAGAATCCCCACCCCGGCGACCGCGATCATCCACGCAAACGCACGCCACGTCCCGATCAGCACCTGGAACTCCGCGACGAATCCGCTGAATCCCGGCAGTCCAATCGACGCCATACCGGCCAGGATAAACGTGACTGCCGCAAACGGAATGGCATGCGCCAGCCGCATCGGTCCCAGCGCGTTCAGATCGCGCGTGTGCGTGCGGTCGTAGACCATCCGCCCCACCACGGCGAACAGCAGTCCCGCGATCACGCCATGCGAGAACATCTGCAGCACCGCGCCGTCGAGGCCAATCTGCGTGAGCGTCATCAGCCCCAGCAGCACAAATCCCATGTGACTGACGCTCGAATAGCCAATGACAAACTTGAAGTCGCGTTGCACCAGGGCCACGCTTGCCCCGTAGACGATCCCGATGAGCGCCAGCACCGCAAACACATCGCGCCACGATCCAAACCCCAGCACGTGGAATCCCCACGGATCCATCCCGGCAGGGAAGAGCATCATTGCGACGCGCAGGCAGCCGTAGGCGCCCAGCTTCATCACCACGCCGGCCAGCAGCAT
>JBAVUB010000616.1:0-3641 GCA_049696575.1 Acidobacteriaceae bacterium
GAGTTCGAGAACATGCGCCACATGGATCCCGCCTCCGTCACCGCCTTCCTCCAGCAATGGAAGCCCGGCGGCCCTGACAGCAAAGGCGGCCAATAACCGCCTGCACGCGGCCAGCACCCTGCCATTCGCTACTCCCCCTGTACCCTGTACCCTGCACCCTGTCCCCTGTACCCTGTTTTTATGCTGCGCGCGGTTCAATATCTGCGGAAAGCCCTCTGGTCTGCCTTCGGCCACAGCGCCTTCTCCATGGCCAAGGCCGCGGCCTACTCCGCGATGCTCAGCATCTTCCCGGCGCTCGTCGTCGTCACCACTCTCTTCGCGGTCATGCCTTCAGGCGACAATATCCGCGGCATCATTCGCTCCGCCCTCCAACAGGTCCTCCCCCCGGACACCATGCAGCTGGTCCAGACCTACTTCATCTCCTATCACGCCCGCTCCATCCACATCGTCTGGGGCTGTGTCTTCGTCAGCCTCTTCGCCGCCATGGGTGTCCTGCTCTCCCTTATGGAGGGCTTCCGCCGCGCCTATCGTCTCCCCCGTGGCGTCTGGGGATTTTGGCAGGAGCGTACCGCCGCCATTCTTCTCGTCCCCGCGACCATGGTCCCTATGGCCGCCGCCACCGCCTTCCTCGCCTTCGGCCACTTCATCGAACTCTGGATGATCGACAACTCCACCCATGAACTCCACTCCTACGTCCTCGTCTTCTGGCGGCTCATCCGCTGGGGCATTGCGCTGCTCGCCAGCGTCATGTCGCTCGCCCTCATCTACCACTTCGGCATCCCGCGCCATAAGCATCCTGAACGTGGCGGCTCCAGGGCCTTCATCCGCGGCCGCTGGCGCGAAACTCTCCCCGGAGCCGCCATTGCCACCGCCAGCTGGTTCCTCGCCACTCTCCTCTACGGCTGGTACGTCACCCGTTTCGCCAACTACTCCATCGTCTACGGCTCGCTTGGCGCAGGCATCGCCACCCTTGTCTGGCTCTACATGATCTCCCTCAGCGTCCTCATCGGCGCTGAATTCAACGCGCAGCTCTTCCCCTTCCCCGATCTGCGTCCCGTCCCGGTCACCAGCGAAGAATTCTCCGGCGACCCGTCCCTTCTCCCCGCAAATCCGCCTGCCGGTCCGTTCCAGGCCGCCCGATCCGCAGGCGCACGGTAAAATCGGTTCGGGACCCCAGGCAACACCACCGAGCACCGTGCTTCTCCAGTCAAAAAACGTTTTGGGGGTTGGATGAACTTCTCGCTGTCAGGGACGGGCCTCGCAGGCGACAGCCTGCGCCGCGCCAAAATCGTAGCCACGCTGGGGCCTGCCTCCTCCAGCGAAACCATCTTCCGTGAGCTGCTCCGCGCCGGCCTTGACGTTGCCCGCCTCAATTTCTCCCACGGCACCCTCCCCGAAAAAGCCAAACTCATCGAGATGGTCCGCAAAATCGCCCGCGAGGAGCGCCGCAGCGTCTGTATCCTCGGCGACCTCCAGGGCCCCAAGATTCGTACCGGCCGCCTCAAAAACCGCATCCCCGTTCAGCTCAAAGCCGGCCAACGCCTCACCATCACCCCCCGCGATATCCTCGGTACCTCCGCCGTCATCGCCACCACCTTCCCCACCCTCGCCGAAAATCTCGAGCCCGGCGCGCGCATTCTCCTCTCCGACGGCCTCATCGAGCTGCGCGTCCTTCAGATCCCCGGCGAAGAAGTCGACTGCGAAGTCATCAATGGCGGGATGCTCGGCGAGCACAAGGGCATCAACCTTCCCGGCATCGCCGTTCGCGTCCCCTCCCTCACCGAGAAGGATGAGGAGGACCTTGAGTTCGGCATGAAGCATGGCGTTGACGCCATCGCCGTCTCCTTCGTCCGCACCGCGGAAGACGTCCGCCACGTCAAATTCCGCGTCGCCGCCCTCGGCCTTGAAACCTGGATCATCGCCAAGCTCGAAAAACCCCAGGCTATTGAGAACCTCGAAGCCATTCTCGAAAACGCCGACGGCATCATGGTCGCCCGCGGCGACCTCGGCGTCGAAATGCCCCCGGAAAAAGTTCCCGCCATTCAGAAGCACGTCATCCGCCGCGCCGCCGAATATCGCAAGCCCGTCATCACTGCCACCCAGATGCTCGAGTCAATGATCGAGAACCCACGCCCCACCCGCGCCGAGGCTTCCGACGTCGCCAACGCCATTTACGACGGCACCGACGCCGTCATGCTCTCCGCCGAAACCGCCGCCGGCAAGTACCCTGTTGAAGCCGTCAAAATGATGGCCAAAATTGTCAGCGAAACCGAATCCAACCTCCGCGACTCTGTTGGCTTCGAAACCCACCACAACAACCGTGTGCGCCTCTCGATCGCCGAGACGATCTGCGAATCGGCCGCCCACGCTGCTGAAGACCTCGACGTCAGCGCCATTGCTGTCTTCACCGAATCCGGCACGACTGCGCGCCAGCTCTCCAAGTACCGCCCCAAGCCGCCCATCTATGCCCTCTCCAGCGTCGACGCGGTCATTCACCGCATGTCTCTGCTCTGGGGCGTCCATCCCATCAAATGCCCCAAGCTGCAGACCGCCGAACAGATGGTCGATCACGCGGAAACCACCCTCGAGCAGGGCGGCTTCGTCAAGCCGAAAGAAATCCTCGGCATCGTCGCCGGCACACAAACCCGTTCCGGCTCCACGAATTTCCTCCGCCTCCACGTTCTCGGTGACCGCCTTACCGAAACCGCTCCGCACCATCACGAGAAGGCCGCCAGGCCTGCCCGCAAAGGCGACCGTCGAGCGGCCGACAGGCGCCGGCACGCAAGAGTCGGCAGCTAGAACAGGGAAGTCTGCTGCTCCTCTGGCTAAAGTTGTGTCGAGGGTTCGGTGAGTCCCGCTCTCTCCGCGCGACAGCCGGACTGTCCGAGGCCTACTTTTCTTCCCAGAGTCCTCGCGCGTTTCTATATCTGCGAGCCAGCGCCCAAAGACCCATCCCGATCGCAATCACTCCTGCTGTCACTCCCCAAATCATCTCGATCTCCCTGACTGCAGTTACACTGCTGATCTCTGATTCCTGGCACGCACAGATTATCCATGAGCGCGCTGCAGGTCAGACTCTACGTGCACAGCGTACCCGCCTCAGTCATCGCCGACCCATCCCTGAAACGTGGCGTTACTATCCCGAGTGCGTGTTAATCATTCGGTACTGAATTACCTCAGAGTAAACGCACTCTGCACGCGCTCTCACGCCGCCGCAACAAAATCGCGAAACGCCTCGACGATCAGCCCCGGCAGCGCATCGCCATTACGCTTCGAGAGAAGCTCATGCCCGGCCCCTTCGACGGTGAGCAGCCGGGTCCGCGCCGGAATCAGCTCGAGTGCCGCTTCCATCTCGGCCACCGCGCCGAAGGCGTCACGCCCGCCGGAAACAAACAGCGTCGGCGTTTGCAGCTTGGAGAAATGCTGCGTGCGCAGTTGCTGCGGCTGCCGTGGAGGATGCAGCGGGTACGACAGCAGCAGCAGCGCATCGACCAGCTCGGGTTCGCCGGCGGCCAGAATCGACGCCATCCGTCCTCCATAGGAATGTCCGCCGAGAAAAATGCGCGCAGTGGCGTCATCCAGCTTCCGTCGCATCGCCTTCGCCGCCGCGCGCAGTCCCGCCTGATCTCGCTCCGCCGTGC
>JBAVUB010000617.1:0-4644 GCA_049696575.1 Acidobacteriaceae bacterium
GCGAACGCGAGATACTGCCCCTGGTCGTCTCGGGTCTCCTCAACAAGCAGATCGCAGCAAAAATCGGAGCCAGCGAAGCGACGGTGAAAGTGCATCGCAGCCAGCTCTCCAGAAAGATGGGGGCGCAATCGCTTGCCGAACTGGTGAGGATGGCGGAGAGAATTGGCAACACGATGCAAACTTCCTGGTCCGAGGGGTGTACCGACTTATAGGAACGGGCAGCGCTGCGAGATAAAATCCGGGGGAGACGAAGCGGAGGCCGAAGGGTGTGGCGGGCCCACATTGAAGGCTGACCATGACGGCGGGCTGGATTTTGGCCGCAACCCTTCGGGACGGGGCCATTTTTCCCCGCCTCTTCGTCCTTCGTCGCTAAGAGACGCCCGGTATCTCCACCCCAGCGACTGAGTCGCCGGGGGCCCCGGTCTGTCGCTCCTCTCTCCTCGACGCGGGAAAAAATGGCTCCCGTCGCTGTCCATCCCTCTATGTCGATACACCCTAAGTCGAGCCGGCCTTTACCAAGGTGAAGTGCGGGCTACGACTGCTGAATAGATTCTCCCTTCCGCGTCGTCCACGATGAATGGATGCCCCCTGGGGTGGTGGACCCGGTCTGCGCAGAGAATTTTGGGTCTCTCCTCTCTTGCAGGAACCTGAGGGCGAGAAGAGGCGGAGATGACAACAGGAGAGTTGCGAGAACGGCTGGACGGGCTGGATCTGAAGGCCAAAGTCGTGGTCTTTCGGGAAACTGACGACGAAATGCAGCTTTTCGAGGTGACGGATGCCGGTCTGAATACCGGGACACCAATATGGGATAGAAGGACGGGGAAGCTGGGCTTCAGATTCGGCAGTCAAGGCCCGGCAAAGTGGTTCTTCATTTCGATTCAGGAAGCGAGGGACGAAGCAGGGCGGGGCGGCAACCGGCTCCAGGATTCCGGCGACGCGCAGTTTCCCTCTCAGGAAAAGCCCGGGAGCTCTGCTCCCGCGGACGAGATCCAGACGATCCTGGAGAGATGGTTTGAGGAGGTTTGGAACAAGGGAAACGCAGCCGCGATTGACGAACTGATGGCAGCCGATGTCGTCATCCACGACCTTTCGGGTGGGGACGGAGAGAAGATTTTCGATTTGCCGGCGTTTAAGAGAATGTTTTTGGGGTTGCGTTCCGAGCTCTCCGCAGTTCAGCTCACGATCGAACACACGTTGACCCAGGGCAATATGGCGGCGGCCCGTTGTGCCGTCTGCGCCATCTATCGTGGCAAGGAACTCGGTGAAGTTCCTCGCGTCAGACCCATTCACTTCACCGGCATGGCCCTGGTACGCGTAGACCGGGGCAGGATCGTCGAGTGCTGGAATCACTTCGATTTCGAAACCATGTATCAGCAGATGGAATAGCGCGGGGGATTCGTTACAGAAGGGTGGGCGGGGGCGCGCCCTGGAGGGTGACGAAGCGCTGGAATTGGCAGCGTCACCCTGGCGCGGTGCGTGACGAACACATTTGCGGGCATACAGCCGGGGAGCACGGCCGGATTTATTGTGGCGTAGTTTGCCGGAGCGCTGGCGGCGACAATGCTGTTCCAGTGGCTGACCCCTGTGCTGCGGAAGCAACCCACCGAGGTGCTGGTGGTGCACGAACAGGAGTGAGCGCGGGCTGGGTCAGAGGGAGCGGAGGAAGTTGATGATGTCCTGCTGCTCCTGGGTGGTGAGATGGTCGAAGTGCTCGACGATGCGGTTGGCTTCGCTGCCGGGGCTTCGGTGGTCGTGGATGGCTTCGACGAGGTCGGAGGTGCGTCCATCGTGGAGGAAGAAGACGCGCTGGCCGATTCCCCAAAGCGGCGCGGTGCGGAACTCATCGGGGCCGGCGCTGCCCTGAGTGATGCCGTCGGCGAGACCTTTGCCCATGTGGTGCACGAGGAGATCGGAGAAGAGGTTAACGGTCTGATTGGAGAGCGCTGCGCTCGGAGAGGTTGAAGAACCGCTGGCGATCTGCCCGCCGGTGGTGAAGGACGGGTGGTGGCAGTGGGAGCAGCCGATGCGGAGGAAGGCTGCGCGTCCGGCGATGGTGGAAGGCGTGTCGGGCGCGGGAGCGGGCGGGGCGAGCATGCGCATGAAGTTGGAAAAGGCTTCGATGTCGGAGATGACGGCGGGGTTCACGGCGCCCGTGGAGGTGGTGGTGAAGTTGAGCGTGTCATTGGGCGTGGGGAAGAGGAGACAGCCGGGGGTTTCGTCGCGCTCCTGCGGGAACATCTGGTTGGAGATGCCCATCTCGACGTTGTAAGCTTCGCCGGCGAAGACGAGGAGGGATTTGTTCTGGGACTTCCAGCCGAAGCGAGTGATGGTGCCGTCATTGGCGCTGAAGTTGGCGTTGCCGGCGAGGAAGGCGTTGGGATGGCCTTTGATTCCCTCGGCGGCCTTGACGGCGGTGTCGGCCTGGAAATTGGCGAGGATGGCGGAGTCGGGAATGGCCTCGACGAGTCCGAGGCCGAAGAGGGGCGTGGGAATGCGGAAGATGATGTTGGGATTGCCGTGCTGGCCGGTGAGGGGATTGCCGGCGGGAGTGAAGTCGGGCTGCGCGATGTTGCAGTTGGGCGCGTCGGTGCGGCCGGTGATGACGAAGAGGTCATGGACTTCGCCGTCGTTGGTGCCGTCGGGACTCTTCCTGAAGCGGGCTTCACGGATGGGGCCGCGTGCGGCGATGAACCAGGGGACGGCGTTTTTACCTCCGCTGAGCGTGGCGACAGCAAGGAGAGGATTGTGGGCGGGACTGGTTCCACCGGGAGCCGGCTGCGAATGGCAGGAGAGACACTGGTTGGAGTTGAATCGGGGGCCGAGGCCGTTATTGGCGCCGCCGGCCACGACTTCAACTTCGCCGAAACGGCCGGAGCCGTCCTGGAAAAAGGCGGCTTCGTCGGAGGTGAGCCTGGAGAGAGGGGCGCCGGCACCGGGCGCGCCGGAGCGGACCCCGGGATCGACGGGGCCTTTGGTCTGCGCGAAGAGGGTTGGGCTGGAGACGAGGGCGAAGGCTGCGACGACGGCAAGTGTTTTGGTGGCCCACTGCGATTGGGTTCTCATGGCGTTCGTCCCCCTTTGAAGCAAGTGGCTGGGCCTGCGGCGACGGCGAGCGGGAGTTCTGCGAGGGAGTATTGGGGGTCGCGGGGGGATTTGCAAGGGGAATTGTGGTGGAAAACGGGGCTAAATGGAGAGGGCGGGAGGGAGCGCCGTGGCGTGGGGTCAGGGATGGATGATGCGGTGGAGGTCAAGCGCGGGAGGGGCGACGGAAGTCTGGGCGAGCATGACGTGGACCTGTCCGCGATGGTGGGTCTGATGGTTGAAGAGGTGGGCGACGGCGGTGGAGGTGTCGTCGGTGCATTGCTGCCCGGTGGTGTTGACATAGGTGAGGGGGCGGTCGAGGAAGCCCGGCTGCGGCTGGGCGAAGAAGGACTCAATGTGGGCGTCCATGGCGCAGCGGGCGGATTGTAGCTCTGGGAATGTGTCGAAGGACGCGAGCTGGGCGGGTTGGTTTGTGCCTTCGAAGCGAGGCATCCAGATCTGGTCGCCGCGGAGGATGTGGTTGAGGAGGCCGCGAATGCTGGCGAAGGAACCGGGACGTTGCCTTTGGTATTCGGCGGAGTCGAGCTGCGCGCATTTTTCATAGAGGCGCTCATTGGCGAGGCGGTTGTAGCGGGCGAGCATCTGGAAGTGGGCGAGAAGATCCATGGGGGGATAGTTTAACGGAAGGGAAAAACTGAGCAGTTGTGGAGCGATACGGTTGGCGCGAGTTTGCCCCAGGCGCAGGTGAGCGGGGAAGTTCCATTTTGGTTCAGGGACAGGTACTCAGGTGCTGAGGGTGGCCAAGCAGTTGTAGAGGCAACCGATGCTGTGGGGATAGACTGCTTGCAGTGGGGTGAACCTTGCCGGGACCGGGTTTTGGGGTGTCGAGATGCCGGGGGGAGTGTCGTTTTGGTCCCGATGCAGTACTTCGGAGTTGAAGCACGGCAATTCGTTGTATGGACGCACACGGTGTGAGGATACGCTGCTTGCTGTGGGGTGAACCTTGCCGGGACCGGGTTTTGGGGGTATCGGGATGCCGGGGGAGAGTGCCGTTTTGGTCCCGATGCAGTACTTCGGAGTTGAAGCGCGGCAATTCGTTGTATCGACGATGCACGGTGTTGGGATACGTTGCTTGCTGTAGGGTGAACCTTGCCGGGACTGGATTTTGGGCTTTTGCTGATTTGCGGAGAGTGCTGTTGCATGCTGCGGTTCGAGACGCGCCCCGATTCCGCGGTGTGAACAAAAAACAAAAAGGCAGGGTTTTCCGGTTGGCTGAATTCGTACGCAGCGCGGCGTAGTTGGTGAAGCGGGCGGGCGCGGGTATGCTCGCATGCATGATGCTCGCAGACATGACACTGGGCGGAGCGGGGCGGGGATTTGCGGGGCCGGGGCTGGTGGGTTTGATTGTCGCGATCAGCTTCTCCGCCGGATTGAATGTGTATGCCACGACCGCGACGCTGGGGCTGCTGGGGCACACGCGGTGGGTGGAATTGCCGCCAGGGCTGCATGTGTTGACGAGCTGGTGGGTGATTGGGGCTTCCCTGCTGCTTTTTGGAATTGAATTCTTTGCCGATAAGATTCCGGCGTTCGATTTGTTCTGGA
>JBAVUB010000618.1:0-1525 GCA_049696575.1 Acidobacteriaceae bacterium
CCCACGAGTGGCAAACCCTCACCGGAACCGTCTGGGTCTCCGCCTTCTGGGCCGTACGCTCCGACGCCATCGCCGCTTCGCGCGCCCCGCGCGCCCAGATCATCGAAGACTTCCAGCACTCCCGCGACGCCGGACTCCACCACATCGACGCCCTCGCCGACGAGTGGTCCTCGCGCATTGCTGTCCCCCGCGAAACCATCCGCACCTATCTCTCCGAAAACATCTGGTACCTCCTCGACGCACCCTGCCTCGCCGGCCTCGACCTTTTCTATCGTTACGGCGTCGAATGCGGCGCGTTCCCCCTCGCCCCGAGGATTACGTTTGTCTGAAAATTCCCCCTCCGCGCGCAGCCAGCAACACGCCCCCCGCGTCTTACCCTCCGTGTTCCTCGCCGCGAAAGCAGCCGACCGCCCCGCGCACCACCGCCTGATCCCCGCCTGGGTGCTGCACTTCGGACTCGCAGGCCTCTTTCTCGTCGCGCTTCTCGACGCCGCCCCCATCCCCCTGCCCATCCCCGCCAGCACGGACATTCTCATCCTCGTCCTCGGCGCGCATGGCGAAACCCCGTGGCTGCTCGCGCCCACCGCCGTGGCCGGTGGCCTCATCGGCGCCTGGCTTACCTGGAAAACCGGCAAAAAAGGCGGCGAGGCCATGCTCGATCGCTACCTCAGCAAGCGCCTCCGCGCCACCATCAAGGGCCGCATTCGCCACCACGGCACGCTCACCGTCTTCATCGCCTCCATCCTGCCCCCGCCCATCCCCCTCACGCCGTTTCTACTCGCCGCCGGAGCCCTCGGCGTCAGCCGCAAGCAACTCCTCCTTGCTATCGGCATCGGCCGCTCCGTGCGCTACGGAACCGAAGCCGCCCTCTCCCTCATCTATGGCCACCGCATTCTCCGCTGGTTCAACCGTTACCTCGCCGGATGGTCCTCGGTGATCCTCTACACCTTCCTCGCTCTGCTCGCCGCTGCCATCGTCTTTGGCATCTGGAAATACCGCCACGACCAGCACCGCCCCGCGCGTCCCCGACGCGAAGCCAGCGCCCAAGCCACATAGCCCGCGCTCCCAGCTCCCACCTCCTCTCTCCCTTTTCCCTCTCTCGTGCCTTTGAGTCTCCTGCCTCGTGCCTCCTGTCTCCTGGTTCACTGCCCACTGTTCACTGCACCCTGTACCCTCCACCCTGTACCCTGTCTTTGTGCCCCCGATCGCCCACCTCGAATGCTCCCGCTGCCATCACCAAGTCTCCCCCGCCACCCCCCAAACCGTCTGCCCCGCCTGCGCCGGATCCCTCTACGTCCGCTATGACCTCGATGCCCTGCAGCACACAGCAACACGCCCCGCCTGCAGCGCCCCACCCTCCATGTGGCGCTACGCCAACGTCCTCCCTGACGCCGACCCCGTCACCATCGGCGAAGGCTGGACCCCCATGCTCCCCTCCCGCCGCCATCCTTCCCTCCTTATTAAGGAAGAAGCCGACAACCCCACCGGCAGCTTCAAGGCTCGCGGCATGTCCATGGCCGTCACC
>JBAVUB010000619.1:0-3187 GCA_049696575.1 Acidobacteriaceae bacterium
AACCAGGAGTGGGCGATGGATTTCATCGTGGACGGGCTGGCGAACGGGCGGATGGTGCGCATCCTCAGTGTGGTCGACGCGTTCACGCGGGAGTGCCTGGCGCTGGAGCCCGACGTGAGTCTGGGGAGCGGGCGGGTGACGCGCGTGCTCGATACAGTGATCGCGGAGCACGGCCGCCCGGAGAGCCTGCGCTCGGACAACGGGCCGGAGTTCTGCTCGCGACGGATGCTGGGCTGGGCCGAGGAGCGAAAGATCGCGCTGGTACATATCCAGCCGGGAAGACCGATGCAGAACGGGCATGTCGAGAGCTTCCACGGGCGGCTGCGCGACGAGTGCCTGAACGCGCACTGGTTCCGCACGCTGAACGAGGTGCGGGTTACACTGGCAGGCTGGCGGCGGGAGTATAACTGCGAGCGCCCGCACAGTTCGCTGGGTTATCGCACGCCGGATGAGTTCCGGCGGGCAACAACAGGCTATGCGAATGTGGAAAGCAAACAACGCTTCCCACATTCGCACAGCCTCGGCGGCGACGAGAATATCTCGACGCTAATCTCAACCGAGAATCTCCAGTTATGAATGGATGAGAATTCGGGGGCACGTCATGGGCAGTGCTAGAGACACTAAAGACGTTTCAAGCGGAAGGTTCCGCTTCTTCGTTGAGATGAATTCAGAATCCGAATCCTACGCTCGTCGCGAACATGGCATCTTTTGGTGGCGAGACCCCGGTCCCGGGGTGTGTGAGCCCTCGCAAACGCCGATGCCAACAGCTCTGCATGCGATGCCCAAAGATTCTCAACGTGAAGTCATCTAGGCTGAGCGAGGCATTCAGAGTTTAGAATCGATTCGTGGACTAGGGAGTCCGTCGAAGTGGTGGAGTTCAGTGCGGAGGTTTCTCCGAACAAAAGTGCCATCAAAAGTGCCACTTGACTTTTTCAGATTCTACATGCTGTTGAATCTGAAGAAGATTCGGACCAGACGCACCAGACTTAGGATCTGGCGGGGCAACCCATGGGGGTTCGAGTCCCCCCTTTCGCACCAATTTCCCCACAGCAATGAGCCGAAGGCCGTCGGCAGCCCCATCCGTCTTCGACGGCCCTCGTCCCCAGTCACCTACCGGTGCCGATTCGAGTCTTCGGCCGCCGCCTTCAACTCCCGCGAAGCCTGATCCAGCAACTCCCTAGCGTGAGCTGCATGGCCGTTCATGTCCCAGTCGTTGGCTGCCTGTGCTGCGCCAATCTCGTTAAACGCCTCGCGAATGTGATGCTGTGACGCCGCCAAATGCGGATGGCGGGCTCCATCGATGTTCTCAGCGGGTGGGTTCTGCGCGATGACGATACCGCCAGCGATCAGTCCCATCCCAAGGACACTGCCGAATACCACGTTGCGCACGGTCATAGGGAAAACCTCAGCAGACACCCTCGCATACGCCCGCGGAACGCGTCAACCCATCCCGTATAAATAATTTCTCACCATCGGCGCTCGGCCGATCCCGCTGACTCGCGCCTCAGGAGGCGCCGCATTCAACCCGCCACAAACTCCCCCCGCAAAATTTCCCCCGGCGTCATCTCGTCCACGTAACACCACACCCACGCCTCGCCCGGCTCGATCGACCGCATCAGCGGATGCTTGGTCGCGTGAAAATGCTTCGTCGCATGTTTGTTCTTCGACGAGTCGCAGCAACCGACGTTCCCGCACTCCATACAAAGCCGCAGATGCACCCACCGATCCCCCATCTTCACGCACTCCGCGCACACATGCGTCTTCGTCGTCGTCACCTTGATCTGATTCAGATGTGAACATTCCCCCGCCATCGATTCCTCCTCGCTACAGGCTACCGGCTCGCCTCACCCCGTCCTCTCCAGCGCCCCCCGATCCCACTGCCCAAATCGTGCCGCCGCCTCATACGTGCTCCTGCAAAACTCCAGCACCGCCCGGCTCGGCGACGCGCTCCCCCGCACATCGTCATACAGCAGCACAAATTCTCCCAGCCCCGCATCCCACCGCGCCGCATCCGGTCGAACCCGTGCGCTGCTGAACCCCTCCGGTGCCGGTGCCGCATACGAATAAAACGCCGGCCCCGCAACATTCCCGCCGCCCGGCCACCACCCCACGCTGCTCACCTCATGCGAATACGCCTCGCGCGTGATCGCATCCGCTCCCGGCCGCTCCGGCGCCCGCCTCCCCGAGAATCGCGTCACCGCCAAATCGAAACTCCCCCAGAAAAAATGCACCGGGCTCGCCTTCCCAATAAATTCCGACCGGAATTGCTGGAACGCCGCATCCACCGTCAGCAAAATCCGCCAGAACACCTCCACCTTCTCCGCGTCATACGCCCGATGCACCGTGTCCTCATCGAACGGAATCGGATTCGCCACCTCCACCGGCATGTGCCAGATCTTCACCTCGATCCCCGCGCCCCGCAGCATCGCCATGCACTCCCGATAAAAATCCGCCACCGTCTGCGGCTTCAGGGCCAGCGTCTTCACCGTCCCCTCGCTCGTTTCCAGCACCAGCTCCCGCGCCAGAAAATCGAAAGTCAGCTCAAACGCCCGCGCCCCATACGGAATCCGCGACGTCGTCAATCCCCGCGCCGTTACGTACAGCGGCACATTCCACCAGTGATTCACCAGCGGCGTCAGCGCCAGCCGCACCTTGCCCACCACCTGCGTCCACATGTGCAGCGTCTCGCACGTGTCTTTCCACGAGTCGAACGGCAACGCGGGCCAGCAACTCGCCTCATCCGAAAGCTTCGCCGTCATTTCTCCCCCTTCGCCGGCGCGCGTGGCTCCGTCATCTTCATCGGATCGAGCACCTCCTCGATCTCCGCATCGCTCAGCACCTTCTTCTTCCGCGCCAGCGCCACAATCGATTCCCCCCTCGCCACCGACTCCTTCACCAGCTCCGCCGCCTTCGCATACCCAATCAGCGGATTCAGCGCCGTCGCCAGCGCAATCGTGCTCTCGGCATAATACTTGCACCGCTCCTCGTTTGCTTCGATCCCCGCCACACAGCGTTGCGTAAACACCCGCAGCATATTTCCAAAAATCGTGATGCTCTGCAGCACGTTGTAGGCCATCGTCGGCATCATCACGTTCAGTTCCAGCTGCCCCGCCTGCACCGCCATCGCCACCGCCGTGTCGTTCCCGATCACCTGAAAGCTCACCATCGCCGCCAGCTCCGCCATCAC
>JBAVUB010000620.1:0-5189 GCA_049696575.1 Acidobacteriaceae bacterium
CCCACGCCTACGCCCGCGCCCGCCGCTCCGCCGGGATTCGCCGCCGCCGTACCCAGCGCCTGCGCCGTCTCAAACTGCGTATAGCTGCCCAGGTTTCCGGCCATCTGCACGCCGATCCGCTGATCCATCACCTTCGTCAACTCGTCGGGCAGGGAAATATTCTCCACCGTGAACTGATTCAGCTCCAGACCCAGCGCCGTGAACGACGGTGTGGCCGCAGTGGCAATCTTCTGCGCCAGCGCCGCCTGATTCGCGGTCATATCCAGAAACGGCACGTCACTCGCGGCAAACACATCCGTCATCCGCGCCACAATCGTCTCGCGCAGCTGGCTCTCGAGGTCCGCAACATAATAGGTGTCGCGCGTTCCGCTCACCTGCGCGAAAAACGTCCGCGCGTCTTTCACCCGGTACGAATAAATCCCATAACCGCGCAGCCGCACCGCGCCAAATTCCTTCTCGCGGATCGTAATCGGTGTCGCCGTGCCCCACTTCTGCGCCATCTGCAGCCGCGTGGAAAAGAAGTACACGTCCGACTTGAACGGCGACTCAAACCCCTTGTCCCAGTTCATCAGATCGGTCAGCAACGGCAGATTCCGCGTATTCAGCGTGTGCAGCCCCGGCCCGAACACGTCGGCAATCTTGCCCTCGTCCACAAACACAGCAACCTGCGACTCACGCACCGTCAGCTGGCCGCCGTTTTGAATCTCCATGTCCTGCATGGGATAACGCCAGGCCAGGATGCCGTCTTCCGTCTCGTTCCACTGGAGGACGTCGATCAGTTGTTTCGTCAGAAATTCGCGCAGGGTCACTTTTGCCTCCGGGCATAGTCCGACTGCAATCTACCACTCACAATCGCCGCGGCCACTCCCACAAACGAAGCAGTTCGATCCTGGATACCCGGCGCCAGACGATTCGTGCCTCGAAGGTGGAAGCGCAAAAGGAAAAGGCGCAGGAATCATCCCCCGCGCCCCGTTCCAGGTTTAGCTACCGGCTACCCGCTACCGGCTACCGGCTGTTCTTCAAGCCGTATGCTGCAGCACCTCTTCGCGCACCTGCTCATCGCGGCGCTCTTCCGCCGTGGATCGCGGCAGAGCCACCGCCAGAACGTCCTCAATGCGGCTGGCGTAGTGGATGTCGACTTCTGCGATCTGATCCGGCGTCAGGTCCTCTTCCACGTTCAGCCGGTTCTCCGTCGGCAGGATGATCGTCTTCACGCCCGCCCGTTTCGCGGCGAGGAACTTCTCCTTGATCCCGCCCACCGGCAGAACATTCCCGCTCAGCGTGATCTCGCCCGTCATCGCGGTCAGCGGATGCACCGGCCGATCCGTCAGCAGCGAAACCAGCGCCGTGGCCATGGTCACGCCTGCCGAAGGACCGTCCTTCGGAATCGCCCCCGCCGGCACGTGGATGTGCAGGTCGGTGTCCTTGAGCAAGTCCTCTTCGAGGCCCAGCTGGCGCGCATTCGAGCGCACCCAGGTCAGCGCGGCCTGCATCGACTCCTGCATCACCTCGCCAATCTGCCCTGTCATCGTAAACCCACCCTTGCCCTTCATCCGGTTGGCTTCGATGAACAGGATGTCGCCGCCGGCCGGCGTCCACGCCAGGCCCACCGCAACGCCCGCGCGCTTGGTCCGCTCGGCAATTTCGGTATCCACGCGGATTTTAATCCCGCCCAGGAATTCCTGAATCACCTCGTGCGTGATCACCAGCTTTTCCGTCTTGCCTTCGGCGATCCGCCGCGCCTGCTTCCGGCACAGCGTTCCAATCTGCTGTTCCAGCTTGCGCACGCCTGCCTCGCGCGTGTAGTGCCGCACAATGTACCCGATCGACTCCTCGGGAAACTCAATATTGTCCGGCTGAATCCCGTTTTCCTTAATCTGCCGCGGAATCAGATACCGGAACGCGATGTGCTTCTTCTCTTCCTCCGTATAACCCTGCAGCTCGATGATCTCCATGCGATCCCGCAGCGGCTCCGGCACCGTATCCAGCACGTTGGCCGTGCAGATGAACAGCACCTTGGAAAGATCGAACGGCTGATCGAGGTAGTTGTCGCGGAACGTATTGTTCTGCTCCGGATCGAGAATCTCCAGCAGCGCCGACGCCGGATCGCCCCGGAAATCCCGCCCCAGCTTGTCCACCTCGTCCAGCATGAACACCGGATCGTTCGCGCCCGCACGCCGCAGGCTCTGGATAATCTGTCCCGGCAGCGCGCCGATATACGTGCGCCGATGCCCCCGCAGCTCCGCCTCATCGTGCATGCCGCCCAGCGAAATCCGGCGGAACTCCCGATTCAGCGCCCGCGCCACGCTCCGCCCCAGCGACGTTTTGCCCACCCCCGGAGGACCCACGAAGCACAGGATCGGCCCCTTCATGTCCGCCTTCAGCCGGCGTACAGAAAGATAGTCGAGGATGCGGTCCTTCACTTTCTTCAGATCGTAGTGATCCTCGTCGAGAATCTCCCGCGCCTTGCCAATGTCGACCGCCGCCCCCTGCGTGCCCGAGGACTTCGACCACGGCAGCACCGCCAGCCACTCGATGTAGTTCCGCGTCAGCGAGTAATCCGCCGCCATCGGTGACATGCGCGAGAGCCGGTTCAGCTCTTTCAGCGCTTCCTTCTTCGTCTCCTCTGGCATCCCGGCCGCTTCAATCTTCTGCTTCAGCTCCTCGATGTCCTTCTGGCCCTCGTCCATTTCCCCGAGTTCCTTCTGGATCGCCTTCAGCTGCTCGCGCAGATAGTAGTCCCGCTGCGACTGCTGCACCTGATCCTGCACTTCGGTCTGGATCTTGTTCCGCAGTTGCTGGACTTCAATTTCTTTCGCCAAATGCTTGTTGATCCGCTCGAGGCGCAGCGCCACATCCGGCGTCTCCAGCAGCTCCTGCTTGTCGCCCGTCGCCAGGAAGGGCAGGGAAGACGCGATGAAGTCGACCAGCCTTCCCGGCTCATCGATATTCATGGCGATCGTCTGCAATTCGTCCGACAGCGTCGGCGAAGCAGTCACGATCTGCTGGAACTGCGTCACCACATTGCGCTGCAGCGCTTCCACCGAAGGATTCTTCGGCGCCAGCACTTCCGGCACCGTGTCGACGGACGCCATCATGAACGGCTCGATGCGCGAAAACTCGCCCAGCCGCACCCGCTCCGTGCCTTCGGTGAAAACGAACAGGCTCTGGTTCGGCATTTTGACGACCTTATGTACGGTCGCCAGCGTTCCGAAGGTATGCAAATCCTGGGGCTGCGGCGTGTCCACGCGCGCGTCGCGCTGCGCCACCACCACAATGCTCTTTTCCTCACCCAGAGAGTTGATGAGTTGAATCGAACTTTCCCTGCCAACCGTGAGCGGCAGCACGGCATGAGGAAACAGAACCGTATCGCGCACCGGCAAAACCGGCAGTACGCGGTCCGATCCCCCTTCCCTCTGCCTGGGGTCGCCCGGCTGGATCACACTGATAAAGTCGCTAGCCATGAGTGTCCTTATATCAAATTAGTACTCATTGGATTCAGCAAGTTTCAAAAAGTAGCATCCCCTCCACGACTTCCCCAGCCCAACCGCCTGTCTGCTCTCAGGCTAATTCCCTCCAACATCTTTTTCATCAATCGTTTACGTCTGGATCGCCTCCTGGAGGCCCCGAAAACGCCTCCCCACCCCTCTATCGGCAATCCGACCGTCTCGGGTGAGATGCCCTCTTTGCCCCAGCCCCGTTCGTATCCTTAGACACCCGCCGCCGCCCGATAGCGCCCCAGCTCCCGCACCATCGAGCAGTGTTTCCCGAGCATTTCCAGAGCCAGATCCGCCGTCCCCGGCTCCTCCAGCTGGTAGTCGGCATAAAAGACGTATTCCCACGGCCGCCCCGGCACCGGCCGCGACTCCAGCCTTGTAATATTGGTCCCCATCCCGGCAAAAACCTGCAGCGCCTCCACCAGGCTCCCCGGCCGATTCTCCACCTTGAACGCCAGGCTCACCTTGTCCGGATGCGCCTCCGCCTCCAGCTGTCCCCGCCTGCGGATCAGAAAAAAACGCGTGAAGTTTTCTGCGTTGTCTTCGATCCCCTCTTGCAGAATTTCCGCGCCATACCAGGCCGCAGCCCCCGCGCTGGCGATCGCCGCCACGCCCGGCTCCCGCAGCTCCATCAGCTGCTTCACGCTGCCCGCCGTATCGTAGAACGGCGCCGCTTCGATCTCCGGGTGCTCCACAAAAAATCTCCGGCACTGCGCCAGCGCCACCGGGTGCGACCAGGCCTGGCGAATCCTTCCCAGCGTCGCTCCCGGCACGCCGATCAGGTTATGCCGGATCCGCAGCAGCCATTCGCTCTCCACTGCCACCTTGTGCGCCAGCAGCAGATCGTAATGCTCCAGCACCGACCCGGCCAGCGAGTTCTCAATCGGGATCATCGCCGCGTCCGCCGCGCCTTCATCCACCACCGCGAACACCTCTGCCGACAGCGTGCACGACAAAATGGTTGCCTCCGGCCGCGCCTTCAGTGCCGCTTCGTGACTGAAAGATCCCGGCTCGCCCTGGATCGCAATGCGCAACCTGTGTCATACCTCCGCATCATTTGTACCGCAACGGCAACCCCGATTGCCCGTCCGTCCTTCTATCCATAACGAACGTTGTTCGCAGGAACGGACGTCGATTGCAAGCGCAGGTCAAAACAAAACCAAAATCGGAAGGAGACCGCCGGATGCTTTGGACCTTATTTGTGATCCTGCTCATCGCCTGGCTCGTCGGCTTGATCGGATTTCACGTCGTTGCCTGGTACATCCACATTCTGCTGGTGGTGGCGCTCATCGTGCTTGTCATCCAGCTCCTCACCGGGCGCAGAGCCGCACTTTAGAAACTGAAAACGCGTCCGCACGTAACCTTCAGTCGTAATGACTAACCCAGGGACCACACGGAGGGACCCGCTATGAATTCGGACCAGGTGAAGGGAAAAGCCAGCCAGGTTGTCGGGAAAATGAAACAGGGAGCCGGGGAAATGACTGGAAATGATCGACTTGCCAACCAGGGCGTCGTCGATCAGGCGAAGGGCGCGGCCCAGGAGACCTGGGGCAACGTCAAAGACGCCGCCCACGAGGCCGGCAAAACTCGCCAGGAGGAAAAGCAACACAAGGCCGACGAAATGCGCGACAATGTCACAACCAAGGTCGAGGACGCGAAGAACAGCGCCAACGACCGTATCGACAATTTCAA
>JBAVUB010000621.1:0-20671 GCA_049696575.1 Acidobacteriaceae bacterium
GTGTAACGCTGCACCTGGGGCGAAGCCAGCGACGGGATGGGCGGCGAGATGTGGTCGACAAACGGCACCCCGGTGTTTTGTCCGTCCATTCCGTGGCAAGCAACGCAGTAATGGGAAAACGCCTCCTTCCCTTCCGCAATCAAATCCGGAGTTGCCGGAAAGGGGTTCTTCTGCGAGCGATTCCCAACGAACACATGGTGCTTGGCTGCGGTCACAAACCATGTTTCGAAAACGTTGGGCGGCGTTGCTTTGCATCCGGCCGCGGACAGCAGCACAACCGCTGTGGCAGCCGCGCCTGAAATCGAACGAACCCGGCCCATGCTTACTCCACCACATGCAGCGTCAGCTTCATCGAACCGTGTCCCCCACCGCAGAACACGGAACAGTGGCCCACGAAATCGCCAGTCTTTTCCGGCGTGAACTGCACCTCGCTGGTCGCTCCCTTGCCGACCTTTACATCAACGCCCAACTCGCGAAAACGCAGGCCGTGCGCCACGTCAACACTTTTCAGAACCAGGACCACCGGCTCTCCCTTTTTCAGCGTCAGTTCGCCCGGATCGAAGGAGAACCTTTTCGCCGTAATTTCAATGCGGCGCGCCTGGGTCTCCGGCGCTGCGCCATGCACAACAAAAATTCCGCAGAAAAGTGGAACGAGTGCCGCAAGGACAAATAGCCTGTTTCTCATATCCCTCCGCTGTGTGGCGCATTTTCGCCGGTCTCGAGCCCCCGGGGGCCGATGATTTGCCGAAACAATTGCGTGACAACTACGGTGCCACCCACGCTGTCCTTATCCTCGCTGTGGCTGCGCGGGGGCGTGTCATGCGTCTGTCAGCGGATTGTCAGCATACTGTTGGGAATCCTGCAGGACCGCGGTCACTCCGGATGTTGTGAAGATCGAATGAGAAGGCCGGCTGCAGCGGGGGTTTGGATTCGGTCCCCGCCGGCGCGGGAACGCCATCGAATTACTGGGTCGATCCAGCCGCGGACTCGGCGTGCTTCGCCGTGAACTTGCGAAGGCGAGTCATGGTGCCGCGCGGGAAGCCCGTCGACTCGCGCACAACAAGATGGGTGTCGATCGTGTATTCCCGCTTCGGCGTCGAGCCCTCCAGGTGGGTCCGAAGTGCCGAAACCGCGGCGCGCGCCAGGTCCGATCGTGACATCTGAATCGAGGTCAGCGAGGGGATCATCATCTCCGCCATGTGAATGTCATCGAATCCAATAATGGAGACGTCGCCCGGAACCTGAAGACCGGAGCGAGAAAGCTTGTGCAGAACGCCGATGGCCAGCATGTCGTTCGAGCACATGATCGCTGTGGGCAGATTCTTGTGTTCGAGGATGCGAGTGGCCGCCGCCAGCCCGCCTTCCATCGTGTGATCGCCTTCGATGATCAACTTCTCTTCCACCGGGATGCCGCACTCCTGCAAAGCCTTTTTGAATGCGGCCAGGCGCGACTGCGCGGAGTGGAGCCGGAGAGGCCCAGCCACGAACGCGATGCTGCGATGTCCGAGAGCCGCCAGGTGCTGCACCCCCTGGCGAATTCCGTGATGGTAGTCGACGCGCAGTACGCTCATGCCCGGCCGGTTCGGCGCTACGTCGACAAAGACCAGCGGTATCTTCCGGTCGGCAAGCTGATCGAGAAGCGGCTGCTCGATGCCAAAGGTCATCACCGCCACCCCCTCGGCGTTCCGCTCGACCATGCGGCGGATGCAGCTTTTCATCCGTTCCGGATCGTAGTTTGTCGATCCGATCAGGACCTCGTAGCCGTTCTCTACCGCCACTTCCTCGAACCCCTGAATCAATTCCGGAAAAAAGGGATTGGTGATTTCGGACACGATCAGGCCAAGAAGCCGGCTGCGTCCGGAAACCAGCGCTCGCGCCTGCGTGTTGGGAAAATAATCAAGCTCCCGTATCGCTTCCCACACCCGCTTGGCCATCTTCGGATTGACGGTGGGAATGTGATTGATCGTGCGGGAGACCGTGGCGATGGAAACATGCGCCAGCTTGGCGACCGCGTGAATATCCATCCGGTCGGATTTGGGCGCTGAACGCCGCCTGGTTCTTCGTACCGGACCAGCCATAGGTAGCCTTGAAGAATGCGTTTACAGCATACCTCATATCCGTAAAAAGCTTGACATAAATTGAACTCCGCTCCTACATTTGCGGTAAAGGTTTACTGGATTTGCACGGGGACTGCTGCACGAAATCTGCGAGCAGGGATTTGAGCACCATGTGGCGGCGAACTTTTCCCAGGTAGCGGCGCCGGTGTACGAGGCCGCGACCCGGTATCTGGGCTGGGAGATGCACTGGCACGAGCGATAATGAACCCGGGGGCTCAACAGGAAATAGGATGACGATCGTTGCAGGCGTGGATTTTGGAACTCTGAGTGTGCGCGTGTCGATCCTCGATAGCGAGCGCGGCCGTCTGGGTTCGGCCGTGGCACAATATCCCCTCCATCGCAAACGCGAGGATCCCGATTACGCGACCCAGTCCCACGCCGACCACATGCGCGGGCTGGCGGAAGCAACGCGCGAAGCCGTGAAAACAGCAGCAATCAGCGGCGACCAGGTGGCCGCAATTGCCCTGGACACGACCGGATCGAGCGTGGTGCCGGTTGATGCGCAAATGCAGCCGCTGAGTGAGTACTACCTGTGGTGCGACCACCGCGCCACCGCTGAGGCGCAGGAGATCACGGCGCTCGCGCACAAAGAGAACCTCGAAGCCATCGAATGGTGCGGCGGCGTCTACTCGCACGAGTGGGGTTTTGCCAAGCTCCTCCATTGGCTCCGCCACAATCCGGAAAAACGCGCTCAGCTCGCCTCTGCATTCGAGCACTGCGACATGGTGGCTGCCACGCTGTGCGGAATCACCGATCCCCGCCAGGCGAAGCGCAGCGTCTGCGCCATGGGCCATAAGTGGATGTGGAATCCAAAGTGGGGCGGGCTCCCGCCGCAGTCGTTCTTCTCGAAAGTCGACCCGCTGCTCGACGGCATCAGCGACAAGCTCGCCGGCGAGTACCTCACTTCGGATCATCTCGCCGGACATCTTGCCCCCGAATGGGCCGAGAAACTCGGCCTGTGCGCTGGCATTCCCATCCCCATCGGCGCATTCGATGCGCACTGGGATGCGCTGGGCGCCGGTTGCCGCGAAGGCGATGTGGTGAACGTCGTCGGAACCTCCACCTGCATTATCGCCATGGCCCATGAAACGCGGCTGATCCCCGGCGTCTGCGGTGTGGTTCCCGGCAGCGTGCACCCACAGTACACAGGCATCGAGGCTGGGCTGTCGGCGACCGGCGACATTTTCGAAGCCATTGCAACGCGCGCTGGCACGAAAGTCGCCGAGATGTCCGGGGGACTGGATAAATATCGCGCAGGACAAACCGGTCTGCTGCGCCTTTCCTGGGACAACGGTGATCGCACTGTGCTGGTTAATTCCGAACTCGGTGGAGTGACCCTTGGCTGGAACCTGCTCCACACTGCGATGGACGAGTTATTCGCGGCAATCGAGGGCACCGCGTTTCACACGCGCATCATTCTGGAGCGCATGGCGGAGTATGGAACGCGCGTGGAGCGCGTGATCAACGCCGGCGGCGTCCCGCAGAATAATCCTATGCTGAACCAGGTCTACGCCAACGTGCTGGGCAAGCCGGTGCTGGTGCCGGCAGAAATCCCTACCAGCCTCGGCTCCGGCATCTTTGCGATGGCCGCCGCCGGAGCGTTTCCAACGATTGAAGCAGCGCAGGAGAAGCTCTGTCCCAAATTCACCGTGTTCACACCACGGCCCAACGCCGTCGCCATCTACGAGAAGCTCTACCCGCTCTATCGCAAAACGTACTTCGCCCTGGGAACACGCTCCGCCCCGCCCCGCGCTCTTGGAGACGTCCTTCCCGAACTGCGCAGAATCGCCAGCCAGGTAAACGCCTCGGCGCAATAAACATTCCCATCCGGTCCCGCCTCAAACCGCAACATCGTGGTAAAGCCGGTATTTCTCCTCCCCGATCGACGGGAACGAGCGAAATGGTACGGCCCCTGTTGCAGATCGCGCCAGCCAGTCCGTCGATCCCGCACTGCGCTGCTGTGCGGCCAGCAACTGCGCGCGCGTAAAGCGGCTGTCGAGCGAATCCAACGCGAATAGCGCCAGCGGTCCGACGAGCAAAGCCTGAACCTGCGGATGCTGCGGGTCGATGGCTTCGAGGCGCAGCGGCATGTCGATGTGATATTCGATGCGATCGCCGCTCCTCCACTCGCGACGGATCGCAGCGAAGCTCCCCGGACGCAGATCGCCGGAAAAAGCGCTGCTGTTGACGGCGATCTTCGTTCCTGGTCCAGCCCACGCCGGAACCCGCACATAAACTGCGAAAGTCTCGGGGCGATCGGTATGAACGCGCAAGGCGATGTCCGGCGAATTCGGATACTCCGTTTCCTGTTCGAGTGCGATTTGCCCGCCGCCGCGCCGCCACGTGACGCGCGACGGAACGAAGAGGTTCACGTAGACCGCATCGGACGAGTGGAAATACGAGCTGATGCCGTAGTCCGCCGTGATCTGCGGGAACGTCCCGGAGCAGCAGGGCCACTGCTGCTCGTAGTAAAACTTCGAGCCGGCGTTGTTGTAGTCCGAGTAGTAAAAAGTCCAGCCGCCCGTCTTCATCGGTCGTGCGCCCAGAATCGTGTTGTAGAGTACCTTCTCCATGCTGTCGCCATAGCGGCTGTCGCCCGTAATGCGCATCAAGTAGCGCGTGATCTTGAAGTGCCCGTATGCGCCGCACGGTGTCTCAAAGCTGGAGTGCGTGTTGTCGAGGCTCGCGCCCATCTCGCCGCTGCCCGGCGCGCGAAAGGTTTCCTCCGGCCCCCATCCTCCGGTCGCGAACGATTGCGTGTCGACGACGAAACCGAAGCCGTTGCGTGCCGCCCGCAGATGCTTCTCGCTTCCCAGAACCAGATATGCCTGCGACGCGGAGCTGAGAGCATTCACATGACTATAAGCATGCTGTCCGGGCAAAACATTCTGCCCTTCCGACAGCGGATTGAAATAGGTGTCGTCCTGCAGGAATCGCTTCGCAAGCGCGAGATAACGCGGGTCTCCGCTGCTTTGGTACGCGAGAAAGAAATTCTCCGGCAGCGTGTAGCTCTCGTCCCACGTGTACGCAATGTTGGGATGCGGGCGAGCCGCCATTTCCTCGCGGTTGAGCGCCTTGGGCGGAAGAAACGGCAACACGGCATCGGTGGCATGCGCAAGCACGGCGAGCGCCTCCGGATCGTGCGCAAACCGATGCGCATCGATCAGGCCGCACGCGGTTTTGTCCGACGTATATGCGGGCAGCGGATAGCCCTCGTAAAACTTCGGCGTGATGGCCGCGGCATAGCCGCGCACAAGCCGGGAGATTTTCTGCTGCGTAGCGTCGTCTCCCGTCGCTGCGTAAGCGCGCGCCAGCCCCGACATATATTGTCCGAAAGTGTGGCCAGGGACGTAGCCCGTCATGTTCTTCGGCGGATCGAAATCCTTCGACCAGCTGTACCATCCGCCCATCGGTTCGCCCGGCGCAGGCAGGCCGGCTTTCTGTCGAAACGGCTGCAACAGCGAATCGTCGTTCAGCGCGAGAAAGTATGCGTGGTTGGCGCGGAACTGCTCCAGCATAGGACCGTCAAGCAGGCGAACTTCGCTGTAATCGAACTGCTCCAGTCGCGTCGACCCCGAAAGCGTCGGCAGAGGTGCAGCGTGGGATCGGCGCCCGACCGCGGCAGCCCCCGCGGCAGCAAGCGACGTGGTAAGGAACCTGCGGCGGGATAACCGATGCATATAGCTGTTCTCCTTCTGTTCCGGCCTCCACGTTACCGCTCGAGAGCGACATGCGGCCAGCCATCGCGCCACGCGATGGTGGAAATTTGCAGCGCCGGTTTGCCGGTGTGCGCGTCATAAGCATGAAAGACGAGGATGTCAGGTCCCGGCCTCCGCATCAGCACCGATTCTCCTCCAGGGCCGAGCCAGCGTGGGTTGCCGCTGAGCAGCGGTGTGGCGCCGCCCTGCATCATCGGCACGCCTTGATCGCCCACGTAGGGACCAGTAATGTGCGTCAGTGCAGATCCAGTTCCACCACTTCAATCGTGTAGGGAGGAATACGGTGGTGGAGCGAACTGCTCACGCCATGCACAGCACTCTCCACCGGAACGATGGCTGTAGGTCGATCGATGGTGTTCGTCGCCTCCGGATCGTGTCCCGTCAGACTGATGAGCTTGCCTTCCGGGGCCAGACTGGCTCCAGGCAGTTTGATATCCAGAGTCTGCGGATCGGAGGTAGCATTTACCAGCTTGAGATACAACCGCTTCTTCGCGGAATCCTCGGTGACGGAATAAAAGAACCGTGGCCCCGCATTCTCCACCGCCGACACCGGTGTCTCATCGCCGATATAGCTGCCGAACATCACCTGTGCATAGTAGCTCGGCGACCCATAGCTGCGCATCGCGTCATAACCGATCAGATCGGTATCCCATTGCATGGCATTGGGGCTGATATTCACCAGTAACGGCGCGTAACTCGCCATCACAATAATGTCGCTGTTGCGCTCCAAGCCGGTCATCCACGCAGCGTCGCCCAGCGCCGCACCCATATTTGGCGTGGGCGTGCCTTCTCGCGTAGCCCATTCGCCGACGAAAATCTTCGGCCCGTTCCGATCGGTCTTGTCGTAGTGCGTTGCGTCGTGGAAGAAATCCGTCGCGCGCAGGTAGTAGTGTTCGTCGAGCACGTCGGGAGTCATGCTCTTGATCGGCGCGGTCGCAATCAGCTGCAGGTCCGGATACGTCGCTTTGATCGCCTTGTAGAACTGCGCGTAGCGTGCATCGTAACTCCTTGTATTGTCGAACCAGTCTTCGTTGCCGATCTCGACGTAGGTGATATGAAACGGCTGTGGATGACCGTCGGCGGCGCGTTGTGCTCCCCACTTCGTATCGGTGCCGCCGGTTGCGTATTCTATCTCCTCGAGCGCCGACTGCACGTAAGGTTCAAGATCGGGACCAGGATTGATATGCTCGTGCATCAGCGAGTATCCGGCATAGACCGCCAGCACCGGGTGCATGTGCAGGTCTTCGCACCACTCGAAAAATTCGAGTAGACCCAACCCGTCGGTCGACCAGTAATTCCACGGGCTCGGATGCCCCGGACGATCCACCCGCGGGCCGATCATCTTCTTCCAGTCGTACCAGTCCGCCAGGTGATCGCCCTCCAGATAGTTGCCGCCCGGGAAACGCAGGAACTGCGGATGCATCGCCGCAAGCTTCTCCATCAGATCGATGCGGTTGCCGTTGGCGCGATCGTGATACGTGGGCGGGAACAGTGAGACAAGGTTCAGCCACAAACTGCCCGGATGCACGACCGTGAGGACCAGGTGGTTTTCCATCGAGGGTTGGATCGCGCCTGTCTTCAGCGTGAATTTGTACTGCTTCCAGTCCGTTCCGATGCCGGAAACAACCGCACTGGCCAGCACTTTGCCGCTCTGGTTAGCAACCAGGCTCGCGGTGACGGGGCCAACCTCCGCCGAATCTTCCTTCGCGTAGAACGAACCGTGATAGCTCGTGTTCGCACGCACGGGGATACCCCAATAGCCGCCGTTCAGCACGCCGGCCGGGCCGGACGCGCTGGCCTGACTGACCTCGACGTGCATACTGTAAGGCAATGCCTGGCTGGGCCCAGTGGTCTTGTCGACCCCGATCTTCGCCGCGGAGTTCCCATCCTCGACGAGAATCCAGTCGTTCACGCCTGACCAGTCCGCGCGGAACGTTCCGTTGCGAATCAGCTCTGCATAAAGACCGCCATCGTAGGAATGGTTGATCTCCTCGGTCATCAGACCGTACAGCGTAGGGCTGACCTTCGAAGCAGTCTGATCGGCATGGATGGTCAGAATGGCCGGCCCTGATGACTGTGCCCGAACAAGCGTGGCGGCGAAAAAGCAAAAGGCCAAAGCGACTGGAATGGCGAAACTTTTCGTTCTCATTGGAGGACCTCGTTTTGCAGGCGGCAATGTCGAGAAAACGTATACCATAAACGCCGCCCGCTTTGTCACTCTTTCCCTGCCGTACCACTTCTTCGACCCGCACGAGTCTGGACGACAATTCCCTCAGAGTCGCTCCAGCCGCGGGTCTCCGTCACTTCCCGGACCACGTAACACGCAGCAGGTCCACACTCTCCCGCGGCAACTCGATCTCAACCGCCGCATCGCCATGCTCGACCGTCACCCGGCGCGGCGAGCCTGCCGTCTCCAACTGCCCGGCAGCCTTCAGCTGCGCGTATTGTTCGTCGGTCGGGTTCTGCGGCGAACCCATCTGCTTCCAAACCGTGAACGCGTTGCTGTGGTTCTCATCGATGCGATACTCCTCGATCAGGACGCGATGAACTGCCGCCGGAATGCCGTGGATCGCGACGCGAACCGGCGCCCCGGGCCCTGGAGTGTCATCGTCCTTGTAATTCCACACCAGGATCGCCGCGCCGTCCCCCGATCGCGTCGCCAGCGCATCGATTTCCGGCTGCTGCCGCACTCCCGATGCAACGACACTCTCCGCCGTGATCGCGCCGTTGCTCATCACCACCACGCGCTCGCCGCCCAGCAATCCCGCCATGCGAAAGAAGTTCATCTCCGGTTTGTCTACTCCATGAGTCGCCAGCGCGCGCTGACCCGCAAACACGGGTTGATCCTCAAACTCAAACGCCCACGTCAAAAATCCGATCAGGTTGACCTGTTCGTGCTTCGCCAGCTCCAGCAACTCCTGCATTGCGGCCGCCGTATACGCCGGATAGACCGTTCCGTTGCGATAAGCGTCCTCCGGATGCTGCTCCGGCGAACATGCTCCGCAACCTTCCGGATCGGCTTCACTCAGGATGATCGGCAATGCCCGGAATTTCTCTGCGGCGTGAACAATCGCGAAACCAGTCTCCGCATTCTGCAACTCACGCCCAAGACCCATCCGCACGTGGCCGTCCACAAAATGCGGGCTTCCCTTCGCGTGAAAGGAAACAAAGTCCAGCGGAATCGGCCCGCCCGTTGCTGCGCTGCGATCCTGCGCGCAGTGCCGCAAAAATTCCTCCAGAAACGCGGCGCTTTTGCTCCCCGGCGAAGGTCCCGTCGTCGCTGGACCTCCGACGCGCGCCCCGGGAATCGCCGCCCTCACGCCTGCGGCCGCATAGTCGTACAGCCTGTCGTACTCCTCTTCCGTACCGTGCCAGTAAAAAATATCCGGCTCATTCCACACTTCCCAATACCAGGTGGAAACCTCCACCCTGCCGTAACGTGCGACCATGTGCGCCGCAACTTGTCGCACTAACTCCCGCCATTTCGCGTAGTCCTTCGGAGGAAACGACCAACCCTCCACATCTCCCGGCTTCGTCGGCCATGGGATATGGTAGGGATCCGGATGGCTTGACAGCGCCTTCGGCATGAAGCCCAGTTCCACGAAAGGCCGCACGTGCGCGCCCACCCATGCATCGAAGATCCCGTCGAGGATCCTCCAGTCGTAGACAGGTTTGCCGTTCGCGTCTTCGCTGTAGACGTTGCTCGAGCTCCACTTCAGCTCGGGCTTTCCATTGCCGGTGGTTAGCAGGAAGTGCGCCCGCACATACACCGGCTCCGGCGTCAGATCGTGCAATTCATGCAGCAGCGCCTGGCCATTCGGCGTCGTCGTGTAATTTGACTCGTCGTAGCCAATCCAGCGATAGATCGGCTTGAATGCTCCCAGGTCGCGCGTTAAGTCCACCCGCACGTCAGCCGTCGTCTGCCCGAGGCCGCTGGCGGCGCCGACAAGAAACAATGCGGCGATGAGTCTTCCGCGCATGTGCCTGGTCGCTCTCACTCGGGCAACATCAACCGGCCTTTGATGCTGAACTTTCCCGTGACCCCCGGAGCACCCGTATCGGGCTGCCCGCCTCCGATGCTGATGGTGTACGGGCCTTCTGCGATGATCGGATCGCCCGCCTCGGTCACCATGCTCAGGTCTCGACTTTTCAGCTCAAACTCAACCTTCTGGCTGGCGCCCGCCTCCAAATGCACGCGTTTGAACCCCCGCAGCGCTCGTATCGGCGCTCCCGCGACATCAGGAAAAGTCAGATATAGTTCGACGACTTCGTCTCCGGCGCGACTTCCGGTGTTCGTTACTGTCACCTCGGCCCTTACCGGATCCCCCGCAGCTACTGCCTCGATCGGCAATGCCAGTCCGCTGTAGCTGAATGTTGAGTAACTCAGCCCGTATCCAAACGGATAAAGCGGGCTACCCTTGAAATACCGGTAAGTCCGCCCTTCCATCGAGTAATTCTCGAAGTTAGGCAACTGGCTAACATCCTTATAGAAGGTCACCGGCAGCCGCCCCGCGGGGTTATTCTTGCCGCTCAAAGTCTCGGCCACCGCGGCCCCGCCCTCTTCGCCGGAATACCAGCTATCCACGATAGCGTTCGCGTGCGCCTGCGCCCAATTCACTCCCAGCGCGCTGCCGTTCATCAGCACCACCACCAGTGGCTTGCCTGTGCTCCCGACCGCTTCCAGCAGCGCTTCTTCCGGCTCCGGCAGGTCGAGACTGGTGCGGTCGCCGCCCAGAAATCCCGGCTCGCTGACCGGCATCTCCTCACCCTCCAGCTCGCTCGTAATTCCCACCACCGCAATCACAACATCGGCTTCCCGGGCTGCTGCCAGAGCCTCAGGCGAAGGCGCCGCACTGTAGCGCGCCCACAGCAGTTGCGCATGTGGCTTGCCTCCGCCGAATCGGCCATACGTCACAGCGATGGATACTTTCTGCCCTTGTTCCAGATGCACCCTGCCCAGCTTCGCCCGCGCCCCCTCCATGCTGAACACCTGCGCGATCTGCTTGCCGTCGACCGTGACATGCGCGAAGCCGTCGGCCGATATGCCCAGCAGATAATCGCCCGTTTCCGGCGGAGTCAGAAATCCTGACCACTCGACCGACAAAGAGGGCTTACCCTGCGCCTCCGCCGGCAAACTGTTCTCCGTTAGGTCAAGGTTCGGTTCCACGCGGCTGGTCAGCGGAGTCGGCCTGGCGCCGGGTCCCAGTTCCATACCGCGCCCCGCCGCGTAGTCCGCCTTCAGTCCTGGTTTTCCATCCGGAGTGGTCAGCAGTTTGTCCGGCACCGGATCGCCATCGTTCCGCAGGAACTGCGTGCCCGCCACAAACCGGATTTTCGCCCTGGGAAACTCAGCTTTCAGACCATCCAGCACGCTCACCGCGTGCGTCGGCGTCCCGCTGTAGTTGCCCATCAGCACTTTTGTCTGATCGGCCAGCGGCCCAACCACCGCGATCTTCGTCACCGATGCCTTGAGCGGCAGCACGCCATCGTTCTTCAGCAGCACCATCGACTCATTAGCCAGTTTTCGCGCCAGCGCCCGGTGCTCGGCGCTGTCCAGCTCCCTCTCGTCGATCTTCGAATACGGATCCATCTCCGGCGGATCGAACATCCCCAGCTTCATGCGCGCGGTGAACAACCGGATCAGCGCCGTATCGATGGCAGTCTCGCTCAGGTAGCCCTGCTGCACGGCGTCGATGTACGGCTTGTAGTCGTGGTTGTCCTTCACCTTCGCAAAGAAGTCCGCGCACTCGTTGTCCATCCCGCGTTCCAGGGAAATCGCCGAGGCCTGCGCCTGCGTTGTGCGGTAATGGTGCCCGGCGAAAATGTCGATCACCGCGCCGCAATCGGAAACCACATAACCCTGGAATGCCCACTTGCCGCGCAGTTGATCCTGCAGCAAAAACTGGTTCGCGCAACCCGGCTGGCCGTTGATCGCGTTATAAGAGCACATCACCGATCCCGCGTGGCCCTCCGTCACAGCCGCGCGAAACGCTGGCAGATACGTATCGATCTCGTCGTGCTTGCTCACATCCACATCGGCCATGTGCCGCGTCGGCTCCGGCCCGCTATGCACGGCGAAATGCTTCGGCGTCGAAATCACCTGGTAATATTTCGGATCGTCGCCCTGCATCCCCGTCACGAAGGCCACCGCCATCCGCGCGGTCAGAAATGGATCCTCGCCGTACGTCTCCTGCCCGCGCCCCCAGCGCGGATCGCGAAAGATATTCACGTTGGGCGCCCAGAAATCGAGCCCCTCGAAAATGTTGCTGTGCCCAGCGCGTTCCGCCTGCACGTGCTTGATGCGCCCCTCGATGCCGATAGCCGTCGCCATCTCATGAATGCCCGGTGTATCGAACGTCGCCGCCAGGCCGATCGGTTCCGGAAATTCCGTCGTCCCATTCACCGCGACCCCATGCAGCGCCTCGCTCCACCAGTCGTATGCCGGCACGTTCAGGCGAGGAATGGCGCGCGCCTGATTCACCAGCTGCGAAGCCTTTTCCTCCAGCGTCATCCGCTGCACCAGGTCCGCAGCCCGCGCTTCCGCCGGCAGGTTCGGATTCATGTAGGGCACCGTCGCGGTCTCCTGCGCTCCCGCCTTAAGCGCCATCACGCCGATGCAGATCGCAGCTGCAATCCCTATGCGCATTCCGGATTTCGTCATATGCTTCCCCTCATGAATTCAGATTGAAGGTCGTGCTTTCGTCGGTCAGCCGCGTCGATTTCCGGCCTTCGTGGCGACAACCCAACCTAATGCGTTCGAGGTTGGGCGTCAATTCCAGAAAACGCTTTATCCATTCCCGAAACTCCCGATACCTTCACATTCGGCCATCGATACAGTGCTCCCGTGCTGCGCTCGCCGTCGAGCCGGCCCTGCTTCCTCTATGCTGTAAACGCATTCTCACCATCGCTCCGAAGCGGAGTCAAAACACGAACATCAGGATGAAGCGCGTTCAAACCGATCGAATATCTTCGTCCAGGGACAGCGGCGTCTGGCGGTTGACCGCCGCACTGATCGTCCCCCCGTTGCTCGGCCTGTGCATCGCGCGAACGCTGCCCTCCTCCGCGCAGGAAGAAGCGCCCGCAATCGACTATCCGAAGCTCGTCGATATCACCGCTTCCACCGGAATCCATTTCGATCATCACTCCAGCCCCGAGCAGAAGTTCATCGTCGAGTCGATGAGCGGAGGCGTGGCGCTCATCGACTACGATCGTGATGGATGGCCCGACATCTACTTCACCAATGCCCAGACCGTCGGGATGGCGCGCGCTGGCGTCAAGGCTCGCGGCGCGCTCTTCCACAACAACCACGACGGCACCTTCACCGACGTGACCGACAAGGCCGGCGTCGGCACTCCCTGCTGGGCCAATGGCGCGTCCGTCGGCGACTACAACAACGATGGCTGGCCCGACCTGCTGGTCACCTGCCTCTCCGGCGTGGTGCTCTATCGCAACAACGGTGACGGCACTTTTACCGACGTCACAAAAAACGCCGGCCTCGGCGGCGATTCCTTGTGGGCTATGGGCGCCGCCTTCGGCGACTACGACGGCGATGGCTGGGATGATCTCTTCGTCTCACACTATGTCGATATCGACCTCAATCATCTCGACGCCTTCGGATCACGAGACACCTGCCGGTACATGGGAATCGATGTGCAGTGCGGACCGCGCGGCCTGCAGGGCTCGCCCGACAATCTTTACCACAACAACCACGATGGAACCTTCACTGACGTCTCGAAACGTGCGGGCGTGAGCGATCCCGAGCATCGCTACGGCCTCACCGCAATCTGGTGCGACTTCAACAACGATGGCAAGCTCGATCTTTTCGTCGCCAACGACGGCCAGCCCAATTACCTGTATCAGGGCGATGGCCGCGGCAAATTCACCGACGTTGGATTTACCTCGGGCATCGCCCTCAACGCCAACGGCGCGGCTCAGGCCAACATGGGCGTCGCATTCGGCGATTATCTGCACACCGGACGCATCTCGCTTTTCATTTCCCACTTCGATAACGAATACGGCGCTCTCTATCGCAACGACGGTGACATGAACTTTACCGAGGCTTCGGCCGTTTCCGGCATTGCGCGCGCCACCAGCGGGCACGTCGGCTGGGGTGATGCTTTTGTCGATTTCGCAAATAGCGGCTGGCAGGACCTCTTCCTGGTCGACGGGCATGTCTATCCCCAGGTCGACCAGATCCCGGAGCGCGCCAGCTATCGCCAGCCGAAATTGCTTTTCCTCAACCAGCGCGACGGCACCTTCAAAAACATCAGCCAATCGGCCGGCGACGCGATCCGGATCCCCCAGGTCAGCCGTGGCATGGTCATCGGCGATCTCTTCAACGACGGCCATCTTGAGGCGGTCATCGAAAACCTCTCCGGTCAGCCCATGATCCTGCGTCCGGAAGGCGGTTCCCCCCACCACTGGATCAGCTTTCAGCTCGAGGGGGTGCGCAGCAATCGACTCGCTCTGAATGCCCGCGTTCGCGTGACGGCCGGCAACCTGACGCAGCTCGGTGAAGTCATCAGCGGCGGCAGCTACCTGTCGCAAAATGACCTCCGCCTCCATTTCGGTTTGGCGGACCATCAGCGTGTGGATGCAGTCACGGTTCTCTGGCCCGACGGCATAACAGAGACCCTCAAAAATCTAGCCGCCGATCGTTTTTACACCGTCCGGGAGGGGGCCGGTGTGCTCGGATCCACCACGCCAGGATCGACGACGCCTCTTCAGCCGTAGGCAATCGTTTTAGCCCGTCGGAGCCATCGCGGTTGCTCGCCCCGCCCAGGGACTACCCCAGGGTAAACGGTTTCACAAGCGATCCCTGCCACCGGTCACTTCACCCTTGACAAGGCTTTTTTGAAAGAGTAATTGTTTTCTCGCCCGGTTTACGTGGTTCCCTGTTCTCACAGAAATTCCCAGTAGAAGAGCAGTTTAATTACTTCAGAAAACGTTTGCTCACGGAGGCACCATGATTTCACTCGCTAGTTCTTCTCCCTACCGCCGCCCCCTCCGGGCTGCAAAGGCGCTTTTCAAAGGCCTTCCTGGCTGGTTCGCTGTGCTTGGCCTTCTTCTGGCGCTCACACCGCTCCTCCGAGCTCAGGAAAACGCCACCATCAATGGCACGGTCACCGATGCCTCTGGTGCGGTTGTCGCCAATGCGCAACTCACCCTCACCAACTCCGCCACCGGCCAGGTGCGCTCTGAGGTCTCCAACTCCGTTGGCGCTTACCGCTTCGGCAACGTCGGCATCGGCACTTACACCCTCGATGCCACTGCGGCCGGCTTCCAGAAGTACACCAAGACCGGCATCGTCGTAAACGTCGCCCAGACCCTCGAAGAAGACGTCTCTTTCAAGGTCGGCAGCGCCACTCAAACCGTCTCCGTTCAGGCCGAAGCCCTGCAAACCCAGACCGAGACCAGCGAGGTCAGCACCCTCATCAGCGGTCAGCAGGTCGAGGAGCTCTCCACTAACGGCAACAACGTCACCGCCCTCGCCGCCCTCGGCCTCGGCGTGTCCAATAACCTGCCGTCCTTCAGCGGCGTCGACGCCCTGACCTCGGCCAACGGCATCAGCTTCAACGGCACCCGCACTACCCACAACATCTACCTTCTCGATGGCGCCGAGCAGAACGACCGCGGCTGCGGCGGCTGCTTCATGAACCTGCCTTCGCAGGAATCCATCGCCGAGTTCCAGACCCTCGACAGCAACTACCAGCCCGACTATGGCATCGGCTCTGGCGGCACGATTCTTCTCGTGCTCAAGTCCGGCACCCACGACTTCCACGGCGAACTCTACGAGTTCAACCGCAACACCGACTACAACGCCAATGATTACTTCGTGAAGAAAAGCGGCAAAGCGCGCCCGACCTTCCAGCTCAATGAGCCCGGCGGCAACATTGGCGGCCCGCTCGTCATTCCCGGCGTCTACAACAACAACCGCAACCGCACCTTCTTCTTCTGGAACGAGGAGTGGCGCCGCCTCATCCAGGGCAGCACCCCCTCGGTCGTCAACACTATTCCCGCCGACAATTTCCCCACCGCGGGCGCATCGCTCACTTACACCCCCTTCAACGGCACGGCTGCGCCCATTGTTCCCGCGACCACCGATCCCGCCAAACTGGCTCTCTACACGCAGGATGGCCTGACACCCGGTAGCCCGTTCCCCGGTAACGTAATCCCGGCCAACCTCATCGACCCCAATGCTGTCCTCGAGGTGAATGCCGGTACTTTCCCCAAGCCAAATCTGGGTACCACACAGTTCATCTCATCGGTTCCCACCGTCGACAACATCCGCGAAGAAGCGGTCCGCATCGACCACACCATCAACTCCAAATTCCAGCTCATGGGTCACTACCTCCACGACTCCATGGCCAAGTCCTTCTATCCTCCGCTCTGGGGCGACAGTACCTACCCCACCGTCGGCACCGCGATGACCAATCCGTCCTACACGGCCGTCATCAAACTCACCCAGACCTACACCCCCACGCTGCTCAATGAGACCGCCTTCCTCTACAGCGGCAACAAGATCACGCTCACGCCGCAGGCCGGTTTCGGTGGCACCTATAAGCTGCCCAGCGGCTGGGGCGCCTCCAGCTTCTTCCCCGTCTCTGACAACGTCGGCGACGACATGCCGGAAATCGATCTGCAGGGTTCGCCCCTCAACACCAACTGGAGCGAGTCCTACTACCCCTGGAAAAACGGCTACGAGGGCTTTGAGTACCGCGACGACCTTTCGTGGACCAAAGGCCGCCACCAGCTCAAATTCGGCTTCAGCCTTCTCCACGATTACAAGAACCAGCAACTCCAGGCCAATACCCAGGGAAGCGCCGCGTTTAACAACAGCGCGTTCTCCCATGACTCCTACATCAACTTCCTGCTCGGCGATGCCTCCAGTTTTACGCAACTGCAATACCTCGCCGGCAAACACTGGGTCAACAATAACTACGGCTTTTACGGCAACGATAACTGGCACGTAACTCCGCGCCTGACCCTCAACCTGGGTCTGCGCTACGACGGTATGCCCCACGCCTTCGAGCGTTACGACCTGTTCGCCAACTTCGTCGCCGCGGACTATGACCGCTCTGCACCCTATCCGCTCAATGCGGACGGAACCCTGAACTCTGCCGATCTTTCTACCTTCAGCAAAACCGGCAGTCAGGCCTTCTATCTCAACGGAATCCGCGAGGCCGGTGTGAACGGATTCCCGCGCGGCAACGTGCAGAATGACTACAAAACCTGGGAGCCGCGCGTCGGCTTCGCCTATAACATCGGCGGCAGTGGCAAAACCGTGCTCCGCGGCGGCTACGGCGTCTTCTTCGAGCGCGTGCAGGGCAACGACGTCTACAACGCTGCTCTGAATCCACCCTTTGCCTATCAGCCATCCGCTACCAACGTGTACTTCTCTAACCCGCACACCAGCGCATTGACCGGGGCGACCACAACGCAGTCCTTCCCCTCGGTCCTCACCAACATCAACTACCACTACCCCAGCCCGGGTACCGCGGACTATAGCCTCGGCATTCAGCGTGAGCTGGCGCCTTCCGTCGTTCTCCAGGTCCAGTACGTCGGCTCCGACGGCTGGAGCCAGGACGACGATCGCAACGTCAACACCCTGCCCTTGAGTGATGTAACGGATCGCGAGGAAGTCGCTACTTCGTGCACCGGAACCGCGCCGCCTTCAACCGGCGCCAATCCGTGCCCGAACAAGAGCCCCAACGCCAACCTCTATCGCATCTTCCCCGGCTTCTCCTCAATTACTCAGGAAGAAAACGAGACCAACTTCAACTACAACTCGCTGCAGGCCGGCATCCGCTTCGAGAACAAGCACGGCCTCACCACCCAGTTGGCCTATACCTGGTCGCACAACATCTCCATCGTCTCCAACGACCTCAATGGACTTTCCGACCCATTCAACCCTCGTTATGACCGCGGGTCAGATACCGGATTCGACCGCCGTCATATCTTCAACGCCAGTTACGTCTACAACCTTCCCTTTGGCGCCCACGGTAGCATGCTGGCGCGCGACACCATCGGGGGCTGGACCATTTCCGGCATCACTGTCGCCGAAGCCGGGGTGCCTCTCTTCATCACCTACACCGGACCGAACGTGCTCGGCCTGGGCGGCGGAACCGACCGGCCGGACCTGGTCTCCAAAGTCACCTATCCCAAGACCGTTGCGGCCTGGTACTCCAAGGCCTCCTATGCCGATCCCCTGCCTCCCTGGAACGGCGGCACCAACCAGGGCTTTGGCACCGCGGGTAAGGATTCGGCACTCGGCCCCGGCATCTTCAACTGGAACCTCTCGCTCTTCAAGGCAATCCCGCTCAACGAGCACGGTACCAGAGTCGAGCTCCGCTTCGAATCCTTCAACACCTTCAACCACACCATCTTCCAGGGCACCGATAACGGCAGCCATGACGGCAACTTCGGCGCCGTCACCAGCGACTACGGTCCTCGCACTCTGGAGTTAGGCGGTAAGTTCGTCTTCTGAACCTCCCATTTGTTGGCCTCCCTTAGGCGCGGCGGAGTCATCTGCCGCGCCTTCTTCTTTTTCCTGCGCAATGCCCTCCGGATTGCACCCCACGATTCCGGCGGGCGAGAATGGTTGCGATGCGTGTAAATCGGGTCCCCCAAGCCGGAATTGTTTTCGCCGTCCTGATGGCCTTTGCCACCGTCGACTTCTCGGCCCAAACCCCGATTGCCTCCTCCACCCAGCGCGACACCGCCTTTTCCCTCGAGCAGCAAGGTAGAACCACCGACGCTGAGGCCGCCTGGCAAGCCATCCTCAGAACTCATCCCGACAATGCCGAGGCCTGCGCCCATCTCGGCTTCCTGGAATCGCAGCAGCAACACTTCCCCCAGGCGGTCGACTTCTATCGCAGGGCATCCGCTCTCAACCCATCCATGCCCGGGCTCCAGCTCAATTTCGGACTGGCGCTCTTCAAAGCCGGCGATCTGAAGCAGGCCGCGCGTGTATTCGAACCGCTCTACCGTAAAACCCCTCCCGATTCTCCCGACGCCCAGCGCCTCCGCCTCCTCCTCGGCATGGCGTATTACGGTGCGGCCGAATACGCCGCGGCAGTTCCTTATCTGCGCGATGCTATGGCCCGCGACCCGCAGAATCTCCCTTACCGCCTCGTCCTCGCCCACAGTTGCCTCTGGTCGAAGCAGTATCAGTGCGTGCTCGACGTCTACCACCAGATCCTCACCCTCAACGCGGAGTCCGCCGAGGCCGACATGCTCGCCGGCGAGGCCTACGACGAGATGCGCGATCACGCCGACGCCATCGAGCAATTCCGCAATGCAGTCAAGACCGACCCGAAAGAGCCCGGCGTCCACTTCGGCCTCGGCTACCTCTTGTGGTGCCAGAGCCAGTTCGACGAGGCCGCCCAGCAGTTCCAGCTTGAAAGCCAAAATGCCCCCAACGATGCCGAATCGCTGGCCTACTGGGCCGACTCGGAAGTGCGCCTGAATCATCCCGACGTTGCCCGCCCAATCGTCGAAAAGGCTCTGCAGCTGAATTCCCGGCAGGAACTGCCCTGGCTCGACCTTGGCATCATCGACGCCACCGCTGCGCACAACGACGACGCTCTCCGTGAATTCAAAACCGCCGCGCGTCTCGCTCCTTCCGACGTTCAGCCTCACTGGCGCCTTGCCCGTCTCTATCAGTCCATGGGCGATCACGTCCAGGCGCAGGCGGAGTTCGCGAAGACCAAAACCCTCACCCAGGCCGCCGACAAGACCGTCATGGAAAAACTCCGCGCCAGCCACGCCCAGGACGCCTCCACCAACGCAACCGCCGCTTCGTCCAGCGCGCAGCAACCCAACCCCTGATTGCGAGGTGGATGATGCGAAAGCTGCTGCTCTTTTGCCTCCTCGCCCAGGTTGCTCTCCCCGCCTTCGCCGTTAGGCGCGTCACCGTTGCTCAGTTGGAGCGGCTGGTCGCAGAGAACCACGCGAAATCCGATGCCAAAATCGCCCCGCGCTTCTACGATCTGGAACTAACCGAGCGGCTGAGCCCAGCCAAACTAGCCGCGCTCGAAGCAGCCTTGCCGGGCCCCGAGTCCCGCCGTTCCCTCGTCGCGCTCGCGGATCAGGCCGCCTTCCTCGATCCCCCTCCCGCCGAAATCCCCAGCGCCGCCCCTCCCGGCCCCGACGCCCAGCGCCGCATGATGGCCTCTGCCGTCGACTACGCCGCGAAGACCATGCATCAGCTCCCCAATCTCTTCGCCACCCGCGACACCATCCATTTTGAAGATTCACCCGCGGTCCAAAAAGAAATTGGCGAGGAGAATGTCAGCGGCACGTTCACTCCCTACCAGCCGCTTCACCCTGTCAGCCGATCCACGGTCGCAGTTCTCTACCGCGACGGGCAGGAAGTGGTCGACGCCCCAAACAGCGCACACCCTACTTCATCCAGCCTCACGACGAAGGGCGAATTCGGTCCCATCCTCGCCACCGTCCTCGGAGATGCGGCTCAGGGCAACCTCGCCTGGAGCCATTGGGAGCAGGGGCCCGCCGGCCTCCAGGCAGTCTTTCGCTTCGTCGTGCCACGACCCGACTCCCATTATCAGGTCGAGTTCTGCTGTATCGACGACGCTGTTTTCCGCCGTTTCTCCGGCTATCACGGTGAGCTCACCCTCGACCCCGCCACCGGAACCATCCTCCGCCTCACTCTCATCGCTGACCTCGCCAAATCCGATCCCGTCGTCAAAGCCAACATCATGGTCGAATACGGCCCCATCGAACTCGGCAGTCGGACATATATATGTCCGGTCAAAAGCGTCTCCCTCTTCCTCGCCCCCGAGCAGCTCCCGGGAGTCATCCGCGTCACCGGCA
>JBAVUB010000622.1:0-5971 GCA_049696575.1 Acidobacteriaceae bacterium
GCCTACTCCCGCGTTTTCACACACTTGCGCAGAGGGCCTCTCGCAACTAACCGCTTTTCAATTACTTACGCGTTGAGACCCTCACGCGCAAAGGCGAACACGCCTGGTTTCAGACACTTAACAAAAACGTAAGGGGGGAGGGGTGGCAGCCATGAGATCGCTGATCCAGGCGCGGCACGATCAGCTACTTTCCCGGCGTGCCTTTCGGCGTCCAGAACTCCGGATCGCCCGCCGCAAACGCAGCCGTCACATGCGATTTCTCCGGCTTCACCGCATAAAGATTGCTCTCCATGCTCGCGTACGCCTCGCGCGCAATCTGCTGCATGCGCTCCGCCGCATCGCCTTCCGCCGCCAGCACCTTCGCGTGCGACTGCAGCAAATCGTCGTTCTGCCCCACCGCGCGCATCGGCACAAACGCCAAAAACGCCGGCGAAGGCGTCCCCAGATTCACCTGATACACCACCCACGGCAAATCCGACTGCGCCTTCTCGTACGCCGCGCTCAGCTTCTCAAACGCCTCGGCAAAATCCTTCTCGCGCCCAGGATGCAGGCGCACTTCCAGAACCCGCATGAACCGCGCCTTCGAAAGATCGATGCGCGAGGCGCGATAGCTCAGGTCGTCGCGCCGCACCGCGATCACCGTGCGCTGGCTGGTCAGCGCCGCCATAATGTGCCCTTGCAGCCGTCCCAGTTCCGGATGAGCCGCGTAAATCGCGCCCCATTCGGCTACCGGCTTCTCCATCTCCTCGAACGAATCGAAAGGATCGAACGACAGCGCTTCCGGCTCGCCCGTCACCGAGTCCATCACGATCCAAGAATTCGGCACGTCCAGCCCCTGGCACGCGCGCGCCGCGCCGATTTCCCACCCGTCGATCTCCGCCGCTTTCTCAAACGAAAATCGCTGGTACACCAGCACCACCAATTTCGGCGGAGCCGTCACCAATTCGTTCATCTGCCCTCCTGCAACACCGGCGACGCCCACCATCGACGCCGCAGCCACGATCAGCCTCGCGATCCTCATGACCGTTCCGGTCTCCCTCAAAGAATCGTAGCCTGGCGAGCCAGAAACCGCGCTGCTTCGGCTCATGGTATCCGGCTCGCTGGCCGACTACGATGGCAGCGGCCGAACCGGCATCCTGTGGCGCAAAAGCACTACGCAGCAGATCAACATCTGGCTGATAAACGGAGCGGCCTTAATTCGCAGCGGAACCCCGGTGTCCTCGCCGCTGCCTGGCGCCGCAATGTTGCTCGATCAGGTTCCCTGCGAGATTCTTTACGCGATGAAATGACCCGCGCTGCATAATTACGTCAGTCACATTTCCGCGGAATTTGTAACCGGAATCGCACCCGCAACTGGACGGCAACTTACTCCCAAAGAAGAAAAGTCGCCCTCAGAATCGGCGGCATATCGCCAGCCTCATGTTACCGCGATAATCAATTATCTGAGTAAGCTCGAAATATGAGAAAAATCATAAGTTAGACAGAATATTTTCTTGACTTCCCTCCTTCTGTCCCTAAGACTAACAACCGATCCATGGACTTCATCTTCGATCGGCCTGATTGTCATAATGAGCTCTAAGGCCAGGAAAACCGGACGCTGTTTTCCAGCTGTGCGCATGTTACTGCCGGTTCCGCAACGCGACAGGTGAAACCCGAAATCGACGGCGTCGCCGCTCCTTACCTTCTTCGAGCGAAGCTGCTATCCAAGGAGAATTTCACGTGGGCTTCGGACCGTTTCTGCGCTTGCTCTTCTCTCTGCCGCAATCGGCACTTGTTTCCACCAGTCGGAACCATTCGCAGGATGCGCGTTCGGCCAGCCGCGCAAGTGCACTGTGGACGGGTGCGCGGCGCCTTCGCTCCGGCGCGTGCTTTGCCGCACTGCTGCTGTGCGGCCTGGCTTGGTATCCGCTCTACGCCCAGACGGCCTATTTCGCTGGTGCGGTCACGACGCTGGGCGGCGGCTTTGCAGGCCCCAACGGCGTAGCCGTCGACGCGAGCGGCAACGTCTATGTGGCCGACACCGGCAACAACGCGGTGGAGCAAATTCCCGTCGGCTGCGCTTCCTCCAGCTGCGTTGTCATGCTCGGCGGCGGTTTCAACCAGCCCTACGGCATTGCCGTCGATGGCAGTGGCTACGTCTATGTTGCCGATTACGGTGACCACAATGTGTACAAGATGCTCTCCACCTGTACCTCTGCCTCCTGCACTACCATGCTGGGCGGTAACTTCAGCACTCTCCAGGGCATTGCCGTGGATGGGAGCGGCAACGTCTATGTCTCCGATTTCAATTTCACCAATACCGCGGTGAAAGAAATCCCGCCCGGATGTACCGATGCCGGATGCGTCACCGCGCTCGGCGGCGGATTCAATGATCCCCAGGGTCTTACCGTGGATGGAAACGGGAACGTCTATGTGGCGGATGCCGGCCGTGATGTAGTCAACAAGATGCCACCCGACTGCCTTTCCTCTGCTTGCGTTACCACCGTTGGCGGCGGCTTCGGCTCTCCCGCCGGCGTAGCGGTCGACAACAGCGGCAACATCTACGTCGCCGATTACAGCAACGCCGCCGTGTATGAAATGCCTCCCACCTGCACTTCCGCCAGTTGCGTCACGACCGTGGGCGGCGGCTTCACCTCTCCCACCGGCGTGGCGGTCGATGCCAGCGGCAACGTCTATGCCGTCGACGCAGCCGACAGCGCGGCCATTGAGATTCAACCCCACGGCGTAAACCTCGGCGCCGTTGCGCTCGGGACGACCGGGCAGCCGCTGACCCTGTACTTCATCTTCACCTCCGGCGGCAGCGGCATCACCGCGTCCGCGGTCACCCAGGGCGCCACGGGCCTCGACTTTGCCGACGCGAACACCGGCACCTGCGATACCAACGGGACCGGCCACACCTACCACACCGGCGACTCCTGTACGGTCAACGTGATCTTCGCGCCGAAGTATGCCGGTGCGCGCTATGGAGCGGCGAATCTGTCCGATACCAGTGGAGTGATTGCAACGGGGTACATCTACGGCACAGGCCAGGGTCCGCAACTGGTGTTCCAGGGCAATCCGGCCATCACAACGCTGGGCGGTACCTTCTTCGCTCCCTACGGCGTCGCAGTGGACGGGTACGGCAACATCTATGTCGCCGATAGCCACAACAACGCAGTTAGGAAAGTGACCCCGGGCTGCACCTCTTCCGGTTGCGTGACTACGCTGGGCGGAGGCTTCTCTTATCCCATCGCCGTGGCGGTGGACGGGAGCGGCAATATCTATGTCGCTGATGAGAACAACAACGCCGTGAAAGAGATGCCGCCAGGCTGCGCCCTCACCAGTTGTGTTACCACGCTCGGCGGCGGCTTCAGTGCTCCCCAGGGCGTAGCGGTGGACGGAAGCGGCAATATCTACGTCTCCGATAGTGTTAACCGAATCGTGAAAGAGATGCCTCCCGGCTGCTCTTCGTCGAGTTGCGTAACCATGCTGGGCGGCGGCTTCAGCTTTCTTGCGGGGGTAGCGGTTGACGGCTCCGGCCATATCTATATTGCCGATTTCGGCAACAGCGCCGTGAAAGAGATGCCCCCCGGCTGCACTTCGTCGGCCTGCGTAACGACGCTGGGCGGAGGCTTCAACCAGCCTTTCGGCATAGCGGTGGACCCCAGCGGCGCCGTCTATGTCGGCGACGTCGTCAACAACGCAGTGAAACTAATTCCCCCAGGCTGTACCTCCTCCGGTTGCGTTACCCCGCTTGGTCGCGGCTTCGAGGATCCCCAGGGCGTGGCGGTGGATGGGAGCGGAAACCTCTATGTCGCGGATGCCGGGGAGGTCGTGGAAGAACTGAACTTCGCCACTCCGCCGAGCTTGAGCTTCGGCAATTCGAACCTCGGCACCGAGAGCACCGACAGCCCAAAGACCGTGACGCTGCGGAACATCGGCAATGCGGCGCTCACGTTCCCGGTTCCGGGCACGGGCGAGAATCCCAGCGTCTCCGCCAGCTTCACTCTGGACTCGTCGACGACCTGTCCCGAAGTGCTCTCGTCGTCTTCCGCTGGCACGCTGGCGGCCGGAGCCAGCTGCAATCTGGCGGTCGACTTCATCCCCGCGGCCGCTGGGCCGATCGCGGGCTCCGTGACCCTCACGGATAACACCCTCAACGTACCGAATTCCATGCAAAGCATCGGCCTCAGCGGCACCGGATTCGCCGGGACGCTGATCACCCCGACTCTCACGGTCACGCCGAGCCAATCGAGCCTCAACACGGCACAGGCACTCACCGTAACGATGACCGTCAACGGCGGATCCGGCAATCCAACACCTACTGGTTCGGTGACCCTGAGCAGCGGGAGCTACACGTCATCCCCTACGACGCTGTCCGCAGGCTCGGCGACCATCACCGTGCCAGCCGGGCAACTGGCCGTCGGCAGCGACACACTGACTGCGACCTACACTCCGGACGGCGGCAGTTCTTCGACCTACACCGGCGCCAACGGCACGGCTCCTGTAACGGTGGTGCAGGCCATCGGATCCTGCTCGACTGCAAACCCGAATCCGAATCCAAACCCGGCGTCGTTTGCCGCGGTGCGCGATTTCAACGGCGATTGCAAAAGCGATATTTTGTGGCGGAACACCAGCAACGAGCAGGTTTACGAGTGGTTCATGAACGGGACCACCTATTCGGGCGGCGGCGCTGTCGGCAGCCCCATCTCCGACTGGGTCATTCAGGGCGCCGGCGATTTCGACGGCGACGGCAAGGCTGACATCCTCTGGCGCAACACCACTACCGGCCAGGTCTACGTCTGGCTGATGAACGGAACGGCGTTGACGAGTAGCGGGAGCCTCGGCTATGTTTCCTCGGACTGGGTCATCAAGGGCATTGGCGACTTCAACGGCGATGGCAAGGCCGACATTCTGTGGCGAAACAGCTCGACCGGCCAGGTCTACCTCTGGTTCATCAATGGAACGACCGTGAACGGCGGCGGAGCCGTCAGCTCCGTTTCCTCGGACTGGATCATTCAGGGTATCGGCGATTTCAACGGCGATGGCAAGGCCGACATTCTGTGGCGGAACAGCTCCAACGGCCAGGTCTACGTCTGGCTGATGAACGGGACCACGTTGACCACCGGCGGAAGCCTCAGCAACGTCACCTCGGACTGGGTCATTCAGGGCGTTGGCGATTTCGACGGCGATGGCAAGAGTGACATTCTGTGGCGCAACAGCATCACCGGTCAGGTCTACCTCTGGTTCATCAACGGAACCACGAGAGCGAGCGGTGCCGCCGTCACCGATGTCTCCTCCGACTGGGTCATTCAGGGCGTCGGCGATTACGATGGCGGCGGCCGAGCCGGCATTCTGTGGAGGAACACCAGCACCGAGCAGGTCTACATCTGGCTCATGAACGGAACCACGATCACCAGCCAGGGAAGCCCCGGCGCCCCCGCAGCTGCCTGGCAGATTGCTCCTTAAGGTTGGTCGAACCAGGTTTCGCGACGGTTAGGGCGGGTCTCGACGGTACTTTTGGGTGGTGGGGTACCCCCCACCCCTCCCCCCTCGGGTATTTGATTGCATTAGGGTTAAGAATGTTGTCGAGATCGACAACAGGCTCACAAAGCAGCCAGCGGCCAGGAGCCAGCGGCCAGCAGCAAGGAGCCAGCGGCCAGCGGCCAGTAACGAGCGGCCAGTAGCGAGCAGCACGTAGCCGGTAGCTGGTATGCTGCCACCCCCTACCCCTTCTTTTCGTTAAGTGTATGAAAACAGGCATGTTCCGGTTTGCCTCCAGGGCTAAGTAATTGAGAATGGGTCAGTTGCCTGGGCATGAATATACTTAACACACCACGGGGTTATGGTGCGCCAGACGCCTGAAAGCGCGGAATCGGGGCTGGACAGGGAAAGCAGTTTGTTCCCTAATAGACAATGGCTTTCCGATCTCAGGACGACTTCATCAGTTGGCTAACCCAGTGGAGGGCAGATTTGCAAGCAGCCTTTGCAG
>JBAVUB010000623.1:0-3376 GCA_049696575.1 Acidobacteriaceae bacterium
GTAGGCCTCGGGGGTGGTGAGGTTCTCAACGCTGGGGCCGAGGCAGCGGCCGATGTAGTACTGGTGGCAGGGGCGGGGGTGGTAGCGGGTGAGATCCACTTTGCAGCTGGGCAGGAGAAAGCTGCGATGGATGAGGTCGACGACGCGGTAGGCGAGGTTGCCGGGGAAGTAGGGTCCGTAATAGACGCTGCCGTCGCGGCGGAGGCGGCGGGTGACGAAGACTTTGGGCCAGCGATCGCCGAGGGTGAGCTTGACGTAGGGATAGGTTTTGTCGTCGCGCAGCAAGATGTTGAAGCGCGGCTTGCGCTGTTTGATGAGGTTGTTTTCAAGGGCGAGGGCTTCGTGCTCGTTGTCGACGAGGATGTAGTCGACGTCGACGGCGTCGCGCATGAGGGAGCCGGTTTTGGCGTTGGCCTGGTTGGCTTCGAGGAGGTAGGAGCGGACGCGGGAGCGGAGGTTTTTGGCCTTGCCGACGTAGATGACCTCGCCGTCGGCGTTCTTATATAGATACACGCCGGGCCGCGGGGGGAGAGTGCGAATCTTTTCGTGTAGATCCATTGCGGCCCTGGTTCCAGTGTAACGGGTGGTGGGGAGGGAGGTTTTGGGGGTTGGGAGGGCCGTTTTATGGGTAAAAAGTACTCAACTGTGGTCACCTTGGGGGCTGAAAAGGGGGTCCGTTTGGCGGGGTAACCCGATTGTGAACATAGAGTTACGGCAACTCTTCGGCATTTGGGCCTGTGCGTGCTGTTTTCTGTCTGTAATTGGGACCCCATACGCCCCCTAAGGGGGTGTGTCTCATCAGAGAAGTTTAGAGAAACGGAGTGTCACCCATGACGCGTATTTCCAGAACAGGGTTCGCGGCCGCGCTAGCAGTTGCGGCGCTGTCTTTGGTTTTCACAACCGGTTGCACGACGAAAAATTACGTACGCAGCCAGACCCAGCCGGTGGTGCAGAAGACCAACGAGCTTGACGATGCCACAGCGACGAACAACCGCGCGATTCACGATGTGGATACGCGGTCGCAGGCGGGCATCCAGCAGGCGCAGAATTCGGCCAACCAGGCACAGCAAAATGCGCAGAGCGCAACGCAGTCTGCCAACACCGCGCAGTCGACGGCGCAGGAGGCGGTGAATCGCGCCGACTCACTGTCGGGCGTGATTGCGAATCTGGACAATTACAAGCAGGTGGGCGACGTTTCGGTGACGTTCGGGTTTAACAAGGCGGTGCTGACCAAGGATGACAAGGATCAGCTGGATCAGTTTGGCGGACAGCTGGCGAGCGCGAAGAGCTACATTCTGGAAGTGACGGGGGGAACCGACTCCGTGGGCTCGAAGGAATATAACTACGACCTGAGCGATCGCCGGGCTATGGCGGTGGTGCAGTATCTGGCGGCGAAATACAACGTGCCGGCACACAAGTTTTATCTGGTGGGCCTGGGCAAAGACGTTGAGGTCGACAGCAACAAGACAGCTGCGGGCCGGGCGAAGAATCGGCACGTGGAGATCCAGCTGTTGAGCAATACGGGCGACAACGGTCCTGCGACGCAGAGCCAGGCGAACCCGACGGGCGGAGCGCCTTCCGGGCGGTAACGGATTCTCGAAGCAACTTGGGCGCGCCTTGAGCGCGCCCTTTCTTTTTGGGCGGGACGGGTTAGTTGGGGCGGGTCATGCCTTGAATGCTTACTTGACTCGCGGCCGATGCGCCGGGGCGCAGCTGGACGCGGATGGATTCCCCGACGCGAATCATGGCGGGGGTTCCCTCGCGATCGTTGAGGCGCCAGGTGGTGCCGTCGTCGACGGTGAAGGTCTGAGACTGGCGGTCTCTGCGCTGGACGGTGATGGCGTCGCTCTGGACGGCGGTGACGATGCCGGCAGTCCAGGTTTTGCCGAAATTGGCGCGAAGATGCTCGAACATTTTGGCGGCGAGCGGGGCCTGGATGGTGATGGCGACGGCCTGGATGGTGCGAGCCTGCTCGTTCACATCGCCACTGGCCAGGATTGGATCTCCGGGGTGGATGTCGGTGGCCGCAGCTGACTGACCGGCGCTAACGATGCGGGTTGAGGGACTGATCTGGACAGTGAAGGTGACGTTCTCGGGGATCTGCATCACGATGGTGGACCCGCTGATGGAGGTGACGACGCCGGCGAGGCCGTGGCGGGTCATGTTGCCTACGCGCGGAGCCGGCGGGTTGGCGTCGCTTTGAGCCGCCGCGCAGACGGCGGAGACGAGAAGAACGGCAAGGGCGATGCTGAGCGGGCGAAGCTTTTGGGGATTCGTGCTTGTGTTCATGGATTTCTATGGTACCGCCGGTATCGGTGACTAAGCTGTGGGGAACTGGCGGATGTGGGCGGCGCGGACGTCGTTGGCGGTGTAGAGGCGGAGGAAGGGCGCTCCCTGGCAGGCGGCTTCGAGGGTGGCGCGGCCTCCGGCTTCTTCGCGTTCGACGAGACAGACGGCGGCGATGACCTTCATGCCGGCTTCGCGCGCGGCTTCAATGGCGGTGATGGTGGAAGCGCCGGTGGTGCAGACGTCGTCGACGATGAGGACGGGGGCGTCCTGCTCGAGGAAGCCTTCGATGCGGCGGCCGGTGCCGTGAGTTTTTTCGGCTTTGCGGACGAGGAAGCCGTGGATGAGGGGGGTGTTCGCTTGTTGCTGGGCCCGCCATGCGCTGGCGATGGAGACGGCGGAGACGACGGGATCGGCGCCCATGGTGAGTCCGCCGACGGCGGCGGGGTGGAGGTCGTGTTCGTGGAGAAGGTCGAGGATGGCGAGGCCGGTGAGGCGGGCGCCTTCAGCGTGGAGGGTGGTGGTGCGGCAGTCGATGTAGTAGTCGGACTTGGCGCCGGAGGAGAGGGTGAAGTTGCCGAGGCGGAAGGAGGTGCGGGCGAGCAGGTCGAGGAGGGCAGTGCGGGGATTTTCAGACGGTGTGGTCATCTCGACATAGTGTAAAGGCGCGGAGCGGCACTGCCCTAATCGTTCTTCAGACTCCCACTAATCTCCTTCCTTACCAGGTAACCACCAAGGAATGACGCAATGCCGAACCACGCGGCGCAGGCGACTCCGATGACCAGGATCGCTCCCCCGGGTTCTGACATTTGAAACATAACTACCGCCAGAAAGCTGCACGCAGTCCAAGGTGTCGCAAATAGAAACCCCCGAAGCCTGTTGACGCGAACCGTGACCTTCGTGAGTCCTCTGTCGACTTGTTCGCATCGCACTTCCACGCCACTGACAAAAACGAACGGGTTTAAACCAGTCCAGTTGCCGAGATTGTATAGCTTGCGGTATAGCTTCGGATCACAATTTACGAATACCAGTGGAGTTCTTAATGACGCAATCGAGGGATTGGCAGCTCTGTACTCGACGCTCTCTTTTG
>JBAVUB010000624.1:0-9394 GCA_049696575.1 Acidobacteriaceae bacterium
GGCCTGATCCACTCCAGGATTCCGCGTCGGGTCGTCGATCGAATTATCGAAGCTAAGAATCTGCGACAGCAGAATCACCCCGTTCAGATCCACGCCCTGCAGATCGGCCGTCAGCACCGCCGATCGCGGCGTCCCATAGCTCTCGCCAAAGAGATACTTCGGCGAATTCCAGCGGTCATACTTTGTCAGGAACTTCCGAATGAAATGGCTGAATGCCTGTCCGTCCTGGTCGATCCCGTAGAATGCCTTGCCGCGCTCCTTCCCAAATGTGCGGCTGAAACCCGTTCCCGGCGCATCGATGAACACCAGATCGCTCGCGTCCAGCAGCGAATACTGATTGCTCACGACGTTGTAAGGCGCGCCTTCCTGATGATCCACGTCCGGCAGCACGATCCGCTTCGGCCCAAATGTCCCCATGTGCAGCCACATCGTCGCCGATCCCGGCCCGCCGTTGTAGATGAACATCACCGGCCGATGGTTCTCGTCCGTCGTGTCCTTTTTGAAGTACGCCACATAAAAGATGCGCGCGGTCGGCGGAGCCTCCGCGGGATCGGCCGGCGCCTTCACGCCCGAGTCCGGCAACAGGCTGCCATCGAAGGCCAGCGTCGCATCCTGCTGGTCGGTCGCACCCACTGTGATCGTTCCCGCCACTGCGCGGTACGCGATCGCCTGCCCGCTCACCGTTACCGTGCCCTCAGTAATCGAATCCGGGGCTGCAACGGTCGTGGCGCTGCCCGCCGCTGTCTTCGCTTCGCCGCCTCGCTCGGCGGGTTTCTCCTGCGCAGCCAGTGCGCCCGAAATTGTGCTTGCTGCTGCTACGAATACTGCGAATCCTGCTAACCGGCCCCGGGAAAGGAATGACATCGACCCACCTCGGTTTTTGGAGTGAAACCGAGTATAACCTTGCCCCGCAGCAAGTTTTGATTCCGCACAGCAAACGCAAAATTAGGCGCGACGAGGCGAGAAAAGCCGCCCCGCCGTCAGACCGCGCAGACCCTTAATTTGTTGACGATTCCGCGTAACAAATTCCTGCCTGGCGGCGTCTAAATACGCAATCTGTGCTGCTGTGCCTGGAAGTTCTGTTCTGCCTCTTGCAATTTTGTTTTAGCGAGGTTTCCCCCATGCGTTTGTCCTTGCATCGCCCGCTTTCAGGCTTGATTTTCGCCGCTCTTTTCACCGCAACACCCGGCTCGGCCCAGCAGCCAAACCGAGTCCTCCAGGAGATTGACTCCCGCTCCGCCGCCGAACTCCCCGGCTCCGTCAATCCCCGCATCGCAGCCGGCTCTGACACCGGCCGCCTCGATCCCGCCACGCCCCTCAATGGCGTCACGATGTACTTCCAGCCGACCGTCGAGCAGCAGGCGCAGCTCGACGCGCTGGTTCAGGCGCAGCAGACCCCCGGCTCACCCGAATATCACGCGTGGCTCACGCCTGCGCAGTTCGCCACCCGCTTCGGCCTCAGCGACGGCGACCTCGCCAAAATCCAGACCTGGCTCGAGTCCCTGGGATTCAACATCGAGCGCGTCTCCAACAGCCGCACCAGCATCACCTTCTCAGGTACCTCCGCTCAGATCGAAAACGCCTTCCAGACCGAGATGCACCGCTACCAGATGGGAGCCGAAACTCACTTCGCCAATGCGACCAATCTTGCCATTCCATCGGCTCTGCACGGGGTGGTTCGCTCCGTCCGCAATCTCGACGACTTCCGCCCGCGCCCCCAGTTCCGCCCGTCGCCCGCCTTCACCTCGGCCCAGGGCGGCTCGCACTTCCTAACGCCCAAAGACGTCGCCACCATCTACGACATCGACGCCGCGTATAACTCCGGCTACACCGGCTCCGGCCAGTCCATCGCCGTCGTCGGGCAGTCCGAAATTCAGGCTTCCGATATTGAAGCCTTCCAGACTGCGGCCGGCCTCACCGTTGCCGCGCCCAACATTATCCTCGTGCCCGGTACCGGTACCGCCGCCATTTCCTCCGGTGACGAAGCCGAGTCCGATCTCGACCTCGAATATGCCAGTGGCACTGCTCGCGGCGCTACCATCGACTTCGTCTATGTCGGCAATAACCAGAATTACAGCGTCTTCGATTCCCTGCAGTACGCCATCGACGAGAAGACCGCGCCCATCATCAATTTTAGTTACGGCATCTGCGAACCCAGCCTGAGCTCCACTGACTACTCCACCCTGGAAGGAATCATGGAGCAGGGTGCCAGCCAGGGACAGACCATCGTCGCCGCGTCCGGTGACACCGGCTCAACCGCCTGCTACGATCCGACCGCAAAGAGCGGCGTAACCACTGCCATGGAAGTCCTCGCCGTCAATTATCCCGCCAGCAGCGCCTATGCCGTCGGTGTGGGTGGAACCGAGTTTCCCGCCGCCGATGTAGCCGCCTCCAACACCACGTACTGGGAATCCACCAGTGGCAGCGACCTCATCAGTTCCGCGCTCTCGTACATTCCTGAGAAGGCATGGAACGACGACAGCGCCTCCATCGGCACGCAATACGGAGCCCTCTATGCGCTCTCTTCCGGCGGAGGCGGCGTCAGCACCCTCACGGCGCGTCCCAGTTGGCAGAAAGGTGTCGCCGGCATCTCCTCCGGCAGCTTCCGTCTCGTGCCGGATATCTCCCTCGACTCCTCGCCGGACTACGCGCCCTATCTCTATTGCACCAGCGATACCTCCGCGTGGGTCAGCGGACAAAAAGCCAGCTGCAATTCCGGTTTTCGCGACTCCTCCACCCAGGACCTCACCGCGGCGGGCGGCACCAGCTTCGCCACTCCGATCGTTGCAGGCATGATCGCCATCATCAATCAGAAAGAGAAATCCGGCGGCCAGGGCGCTGCCAGCAGTACCCTCTACTCGCTCGCCGCCAGCTCCTCTACCTATGCTTCCGCCTTTCACGACACCGTCAGCGGAGGCAATCAATGCACGGCGGGTTCCACCTATTGCTCTTCTGCGGGCGCATCGGAGTACGCTGCCGGCGCGGGCTACGACGAGGCGACCGGCCTCGGCTCGGTCGACTTCAATAATCTGTTAAACGCGTGGACCGGTGGCTCCGGTGGTGGTGGCGGTACTTCTGGCGGATCCTTCACGCTCTCCGCAACCAATGCAACCGTCACCCAGGGGAATTCCGGCACCTCCACTGTCAGCGTCGTCTCCGCAAACTCGTACGCCGGAACCGTGAGCTTCTCGCTCACCTCCACCAGCACTTCGCTCAATACAGACGGCTGCTACACGATCAATAATGTTGCGGCTACGGCGGGAGCGACCACCACCGGCACACTCACCATTTACACCTCGCAGAGTGCATGCAGCGGCGTTTCGGGCGCGCACTCTTTCGCTCGGGGCAGCCGCGTCGCCTCTTCTCGCGATCAACCGCCCCTGCGCAAATCCATCCCCATCAGCGCAGCGGCTCTGGCCGGCGTTCTGCTCCTCGGGTTCAGAAAATCAAAGCGAGCCTGGTCCGTCTTCAGCTGCCTTGCCCTCGTCGCCATGCTCGCCTTCTCCTCCGGATGCGGCAGCAGTAACGGCACTGCCGCGGCCGGAACCAACCCGACGAGCACCGAAGTAGCCGCTGGTAGCTATTCGCTCACACTCGTCGGTACTGACACGAAAACCGCCAGCCTCACGGCCGGCACGTCTCTAACCCTCACCGTGAACTAATCCGCACTGGATGTCCAGAAAGGCCAGCGAAGGCCTGCCATTATTTTCCCGGCCCCTGCAGTAGCTCCGCCAGGTAGCTCTGCCACACCGCTGCCATCGTATGCGTGCCGTGTCCTCGCGTCTGCTCTGTAATCGGCAGCAGCACATATTTGCCGCGCGGCACTCTCTTGATCATCGCCGGCATGATGTTCAGCTCCGGCGGATTGATAAAGTCATCCGCCGAATTCACCGCCATCACCGGGACCCTGATCGTCTCCAGCTTGGCCGAAGGATCGTAATTGCGCGATGAATTGAATGCGTAGAGAAAATCGTTCGCATCCGTCGCCGCAAAATGCAAATTTAGAAAATTCTCCACATACGCGTCAGCCTCGTCCCGCGTCGCCTCGTGCTCCTGCATCTGCAGCGGGCTCGACGACATAATCATCAGCATCTCCAGTGCCGTCCGCAGTCCTGGCGGCTGTGCCGTGTAGTCGCCGCCCTTCCACGCCGGATCCCCGGTGATTGCATCCATCGCCATCTTCCGCATCATCCGGTTCCGTCCCGCAATCTGCACCGGCAGGCACGCCAGCGGCATCAGCGCATCGCTGAACCCTGGATACGTCTCCCCCCACACCCACGAATGCATGCACCCCATCGACGTCCCCATCGTCAGCCGCAGATGATCGACGTGCAGCCCCTCGGTCAGCAGCAGATGCTCCGCCGCCACCATGTCGTCGTAGTCGTAGTGCGGAAAATGCGCATGCATTCCGTCGCTCGGCTTCGACGATCCGCCGTGCCCAATGTCGTCCGGCAACACGATGTAGTACTTTGCCGCATCCAGCAACTGGCCCGACCCAAAAAGCACTCCCGCAAAATAAGGCGCAAGAAACTGCGCTCCCGTCCCGCCCGTCCCGTGCATGATCAGCACCGCGTTGTCCACGTGCCCCTGCCCATCGCGATGCGGCGCGCCCAGGGTGCGGTAATGCAGCTTCATTTCCGCCAGCGACTCACCCGACCGGAAATGAAAATCGTGCGCCACATAATCGCCCTGTTGCACGGCTGGCCTCGCCTGCCCAACGACCCATCCCGCGCCCATGGTCAAAGCCACGACCGCGGCCACCCGCAGCATCATCGTCATCGTCCCTCCTCGAACCAGCGCCGCATCAGCATAAATCAGCTCCGCCCATCCTCGTCTGCCCCCAAAATCGTGCCCCTGAAAAAAACCTGTTAACCAATCCCCCCTCTTCTCCGTATTACTCGGTGCAATGGAAATCCTGAGAAAGAGGTAAGCGCATGCAGACCGACGTCGTTGCCCTCATCGCCGTCTTCGGCACCATCAGTTTCATCACCTGGACCATCTTCTCCTCGGTGCGCAAGCTCAGAATGGCGCGCGTCCAGGCCGACGTGCAAACCATCCTCCTCTCCCGTTTCGACTCCGCGCAAAACATGGCCGCGTACGCCCAAACCGAAGCCGGAAAGCAGTTCCTCACCGGTATCCGCTTCGAACAGGAGACGCCCTTCGGTCCCATGCTCGCTTGCGTCCGCTGGGGCATTGTCATCATCTTCCTGGGCTCTGCCCTCTGTATCCTCCGCGCTATGGGTGCCGTCGATTCTGACACCATCGTTCCCGGCGTTCTCGCTCTCGCCCTCGGCATCGCCTTTGAAGTCGCCGCCTTCGTCTCCTGGTACCTCTATCGCGCACTGGGACTAAAAGAACCCGCGGCCCGCTCCTGATCCGGTCTTGCTGCTGAGATGGGAACCCGAAGCGGCGTGAAAGCGTACGTCATGGCATGGAAAGAACTCCCGGCATCGCGAGCCTCATGTTCGACGCCCAGGCTGCGGCCGTCGGCGAGGCCGACTTCCGTGCTCTCTACGACACAACCTCTCCGCCGCTCCGCGCTTACCTCCTGCATGTCTGCCGCCGTCCCGACATTGCCGACGACCTCCTGCAGGAAACCTATTGCCGCTACCTCATGCGCAGGCGTCCCGTGATGGATGAATCGCAAACCCGTTCCTGGCTTTTCCGCATCGCCACCAATCTCATCCACGATCGCGGCCGCAGCCGCCTCGATGCATTTGTCCCGGAGATTCCCGAGCGTGGCGCCGCCCCCAACCTCGAAGCCCGCCTTGATGTCCGTTCCACCCTCCGCCAGCTCAAGCCCCGCGAGCGCGAGTTGCTGTGGCTCGCCTACGTCGAAGGCATGAACCATGAGGAAATCGCCGCCGCTACTGGCCTCCGTCCCCTCAGCATCAAAATCCTGCTCTTCCGCGCGCGCCGCAAAGCTGCCCGCCTGCTGACGCCGACAGGCCCTGCGCAACCCGTCCCGCAAAAGAGGTTCGTATGACCGCCCTCCGCTGTGAGCACGAATCCGAAGTCTCCCGCGCCGTGCGCACCGGCTTCTGGCCTTCCGCTCTCCAGCATCACGCGGAATCATGCCCCGTCTGCTCTGAAACCCGTGCCGTCACCGCGGCCCTCCTCGAAGATTCCTCTCGCATGAACGCCGCCAATCGCCCTCCCGACGCCGCCCACGTCTGGCTGGAAGCTCGCCGCCGCGCTCGCCTGCACCTGCGCAGCCGCGCTGCTTTCTGGTTCCGCGCTCTGCGCGCGCTCACCTGCGTCTACGTTCCGGCCCTGCTTGTCTGGTCCTTCTCTCATCGCGCCGTGCATGCGCCCGTTAGCTGGAAGCCTTCCTTCCACGCCGATTTTGCTTCGCTCCTCACCGGATCCGCCGAAACCTTCGCCGTCAGCGGCGCGCTCCTCGCCGCGCTCTGCATTGCTATGGGTTCCTGGTATCTCCTGCGCGAAGCCCGCACTCCGATGCAGCACAGCCCCAGCCGATAGCCCCGCCGGGGACAACAAAATCCCGCGTTTTGCGTCCAATCGAGTTACAGGCCAGAATCGCGCCGCGCTCTGCATTTCACCATTGAGGCGTCTTCATGCGAATTGCACGAATTTATCCCTCCTTCCTTCTGACCGCTGCGCTTCTCATCGCCCTCGCCCCCAACATCGCCTCCGCCCAGACCAGCATCGCCCTCAGCGCCTACGGCGCCTTCAGCGGCGCCACTACCGGCAACGGCACCCAGCAGAGCCCTTCCAACCAGGCGGGCGGTCTCTTTCAGCTCCGCCACACCTCCAACCCCATCCTCGGCTTTGAAGCCACCTACTCCTTCAACCGCGCCAACCAGGCTTACTCTCAGAGCGCCCACGCCTGCCCTGTCGGCGTTGTCCCGTGCGGTCCGCTCCCCGTCTCCGTTCCCGCCAACGCCCACGAAGTCACCGCCGACTGGATCCCCTCCGTCCACATCGCCAATCTCCGTCCCTTCGGCATCCTCGGGGCCGGGGTACTGCTCAACGTTCCGGACGGCGGCCAGGTTGCCACCACCACCTCTGCCAAAGCCGTCTACGTCTACGGCGCCGGCCTCGACTGGGGCCTCATCCCCCACCTCGGCCTGCGCCTCCAGTACCGCGGCAACCTCTATAAGGCCCCCGACCTCAGCAAGCTCTACACCTCCACCGACGCCTTCACTCACACCGCTGAGCCCATGGTCGGCCTCTACGTCCGCTTCTAAGGAGTTACAAACGTAACGCCAGCAAACGACCCTCTCCTTTTATGTCCTGTATTCCCCGCCTCGGTGCAGGCATCCTTTTTGGCTGCCTTTTGACTCACAAAGCCGCATACTAGTGGGACGACCGGGTCTCCCCCAGCCCCCCGAGGTAGCGGATGAAATTGCTTTCCACGGCTCTCCTGATCGCTGTATCTCCCCTGATCGCCGCGGCCCAGTCCCAGCGTCCCATCTGCTCTCCTCCTCCGCCCCGATCCTCCTCGCCCCTGATCGAATCCGAATTTGCCGCGGTCCGCGCCGATCTCCTCAACGGCAACCGCCAGCAAGCGCTCAGCGGCGCTGAAACCATCCTCAACGCCCACCCTGGCAACGCCGAAGCCAGCTTCATGATCGGTACGCTCCTGCTCGACAATGGCAAGCCCGACGAAGCCCTGGTTTGTTTCCGTAACGCCCAGGCAGCCTGGCCTGGCAGCACCGATGTCCATGCCGGCTTGCTCGAGGCTTACTCCGAAACCGGCGATCGCCACGATCGTGACATCGAGCGCTCCATCCTCCGCGGATACCACGCCGACGGCCATCATCCCTCCGCCGCCCGAACCAACGGCATGGTCGTCGAACGATTCCACGCCGGCGAAAAAACCCTCGACGCTATCGAATACTTCGATCCCCAGGGTCCCAATCACATCTTCTACCGCTTCAATGAATACGACGACAAAGGCGCGCTCCTCGGCTCCTACGCCTTCGCCGCCGACGATCAGGATCAGGCCGCTTATCGCCAGGAACATCCCGACGTCGTCGGCTCAACCCTGCACCGGTTTGCCCTCGTCAGCTACTTCGGCGGGAACGCTTCCACCCTCGGCGCCATTGACGGCGCGCCCACCTACGACGATTTCCGCACCCGCATCGTCAGCGTCCTCCAGACCGAAAACGCAACCGCCAGCGTCTCCGCCGCTCCCGCCAAACACAAATAGGATCGCCTGGGATCGCCCCCGCCTTCGCAGCTCCCGGAGCAAAAAACAACACCTTCGCCCGGCCAGGTTCACCCCACAGCAAGAAGCTTGGACCCCAAACCTGCTCTGCGTCGACAACCGATTTCCGGGCCTCCACTCCTAAGTACTGTTCCCATACCAAAATGGAACTCCACTCGCTGCCCCTTTTTCCTTTGGCAAACGGGAGGCGATCGTCAGGCCCCGCCTTTCGCTGACCACCTCGCCAACAACAGCGCTCTGATCCCGCTGAGAAACCCCTGTACCCTGCACCCCGTACTCTGTACCCTGTCACCCTATGGACGCCAGCGAAGCCAACGAACTCCAGGAGCAGCACGAACACGCTGCGGGGGAACCCAGCCTGCACCCCGTCAGTTTCACCATCAGCGTACTGGCGGTCGTCGTCGCCATCGTCACTGTCCTCGGTCACCGTTCGCACACAGAAGCCGTGCTCTTTCAGGCGCGCGCCACCGACGAATGGAACCTCTACCAGGCCCACAAAATCCGCCAGTACGATACCCAGCTCATCTCCGACATGCTCGCCACGCTGCCCATCCGCGATCAGGCCGCCGCCAATAAGATCACTGACGGTTACAAAGCCCACCTGCAGAAGTGGAACCAGGATCTCGCCGACACCGAAACCGCCGCCCGCGAGCAGGAAGAAGAGGTCCACAAAGCCGAGCACCGCGCCGACCGCTTCGACCTCGGCGAAGCTCTCCTCGAAATCGGCCTCGTCATCACCTCCATCACCCTGCTCACCCGCCAGCGCGGCTATTGGTATATGGGGATGGTCTTCGGCCTCGCCGGCATCATCGCTACCGCCCTCGGCTTCATCCCATAGCTGTCACACACCGGGTTTCTGCTACTGGCTACCAGCTACCGGCTACGAGCTGCTGGCTATCCGCTGGTTGTCTCTACCCCCTGTCCCCCCGACGAACCCGCGGTCTATGATGTCTCGGTCGAGAAATCTCGCCCCTCGGAGCCTTCCATGAAGTCTGCGCCCCGCCTCACACGCCCCCTTGCCCTCGTCGCCTGCCTGCTCCTCGCCGCCTGCGCCACCCTCAGCGCCCAGCACCCCACCGGCGACCTCAAGATCTACTTCATCGACGTCGAAGGCGGCCAGTCCACCCTCTTCGTCACTCCCGACCACCACTCGCTCCTCATCGATACCGGCTGGCCCGACTATCAGGGCCGCGACGCGGA
>JBAVUB010000625.1:0-2388 GCA_049696575.1 Acidobacteriaceae bacterium
AACTTCAACTACCACCAGCGCAGCGACAACGGCGGCGGCATCAACTTCACGCCAACCTACCAGCTGGGCGATTCGGCCGGGTCGGGTAATGTCAGTATGAGCGATCTGGGCGGCGGATTCCCGGTCAGCAAGAACTCCAGCCGCGTGGCGGCGGCAGCTCTGGGTATTGTCACCGATGCACAGGTGGCCTACACCCGCAGCGGCGCCAACCTGACGCTGAACCCGCCGCTCACGCACGCGTTCGATCAGATGAGGATCGATTATTACAACGCGTATGTCAGCGACACCTGGCATATGAAGCCGAGCTTCACGCTTACCTACGGCCTGGGCTACACGCTGGAAATGCCTCCGGTGGAACAGAACAACAAGTCGACCGTGCTGGTGGATGCGTCCGACGAGCCGGTGGTGACAGCGGACTATCTGGCACAGCGGAAGGCGGCGGCGGAGCAGGGACAGCCGTATAACCCGGAACTCGGGTTTGCCCTGGTCAATAACGTCGGCGCTGGGCTTAAGTACCCTTACGAGCCGTTCTACGGATCGTTCAGCCCCCGCGTTGGCGTGGCGTGGAACCCGAGCTTTTCGAAAGCGACGGTCGTCCGCGGCGGATACGGCCGTATCTATGGCCGGTTGAACGGTGTGGATCTGGTGCTGGTACCTCTACTGGGCGTCGGTCTGATCCAGCCGGTACAGTGCAAGACAGCGTTTATGAACGGTACCTGCGGTTCGACCAACCCAACCGCGTCCAACGCGTTCCGCATCGGCGTGGACGGAAACAGTGCTCCACTGCCGGCAGCGGCTCCCACCCTGCCTCAGCCTGCCTACACCGGGTATAACCTGGTGGCCGGGTCGGCCAACGAAGCGATGGATCCACACTTCCGCCCGAATGACATCGACTCGTTTGACCTGACCATCCAGCGGCAGATCGGACAGAAGTCGCTGCTCGAAGTCGGCTACATCGGCCGCCTCATCCACCACGAATACCAACCGACCAACCTGAACGCGGTGCCCTACATGATGTCGCAGGGTGGGCAGCAGTTCCAGGCGGCCTATGCGAACCTGGAGAAATATCTGGGCTGCGCAACCTCCGCGGCTGCCTGCGGAGCCAACGTGCCGGCTGCCGGGACCGCGGCCTACACCAGCTACATCAACTCCATGGCCACGCAGCCGTTCCTGGAAAGCGCGCTGAAGGCCTCGGGCTACTGCAACGGGTACTCCAGCTGCACAGCGGCGGTGCTGGATCAGGAGGGACCGAATGGGACGGGCAACCTGGTCTATCAGAGCGTCTGGAGCCTGTGGTCCGATCTGGACAATGGCGCGTTCAATTTCGCCCGCACCATGATGAACACGCCAATTCCGGGCTCCCCCTTCGGGGCGAACGGACAGCAGAGCAGCGGCATTGCCGAGAACGCCAGCGTGGGCTATGGCAACTACAACGGAGGCTTCATCAGCTTCGGGACACGCGGCTGGCACGGGCTGACCATGCAGCACAACTTCACGTACAGCAAGGCGCTGGGTACAGGCGCCGTGGTGCAGGCGTCCAGCGAATACACGCCCAACGATCCTTTCAATCTGGGCGCCATGTATGGCGAGCAGCCGTTCGATCGCAGGCTCGTCTACAACACCTACATCGTGGCCTCCGAGCCGTGGTTCAAGGGCCAGAACGGCCTCCTGGGACGCGCGGCGGGTGGCTGGACGTTCGCTCCCATCTTCACCGCCGGCTCCGGACCGCCGGTCTACTGCAATACGCAGACCGACGCTCAGAGCTGGGGCTCAGGGGACGGAAGCGACTACTTCGACAACGAACAGTGCGTCTTCACCTCGCAGTACAAAGGCGGGCACTCTGCGCACTTCGGCGTAGCCGGCGACGCGGCAACCGGGGTGGGAACCGCAACCTCGGTCACACCGGTGAACATGTTTGCGAATCCGCTCGCGGTCTGGAACCAGGTCCGCGCTCCGATTCTCGGCATCGACACCAAGAACCCCGGCGTAGGTCCGATCCTGGGCCAGCCCTACTGGAACATGGATGGACAGATCAAGAAGGATGTGCGCATTGCAGAGTCGGCGACCTTCGAGTTCTCGTTCATCGCAACCAATATGCTCAACCATCGGCAGTTCTTCGATCCGGGCCTCGCGCTGTATGCGCCGGGCTCCTGGGGCGTGCTGAACGGCCAGGCCAACGCACCTCGCTCGATGGAGTTCGGAGGGCGCATCACCTTCTGAGCTGCTGAGCTAAACAAACCGAAAAGCGGAGGGGCGACCCTCCGCTTTCGCTTTTGCCTGCCACTTTTGGAATTCCACTGCATGAAACGAAAGTGGGATCGATTATTCCCTTGCCTGGTCTTGCCTTTTTGGGTACGCGCAGGTAAAAAGGGTTTTCTGGGCCACAGC
>JBAVUB010000626.1:0-19122 GCA_049696575.1 Acidobacteriaceae bacterium
GGGGCGGCTGACGCGGCAGTTTGTGACGGAGGGTTTGCTGTTGGCGGTGGCAGGCGGCGGCGGGGGCGTAGCCGTGGCGACACTGACGATGACGCTGATCAGGAAGATGATTCCGGCATCGATCACGCAACAGGCGACGTTTGTGGGGGATGTGGGAGTGAACGGACACACGCTGCTATTTGCCGCGGGAGTGGCGCTGGGGGCGGGAGCGCTGATGGCGCTGACGCCGGTGCTGCGACTGGCGTTTCAGGATATTCATGGGGCGCTGAGCGAAGGGGGGCGGGGAGCGGCGGGGCGATTCTGGAAGCGGCTGGGGGCAAATCTTGTTGTTGTGGAGCTGACCATCGCGATGGTGCTGCTTGCCGGGGCGGGGCTGCTGGGCAAGAGCCTGTATCGGCTGCTGCACGTGGATTTGGGCTTCGATCCGACGCATCTGGCGACGGTGCAGTTAATGATGACGGATCCGGCGAGCCAGAAGCCGGAGCCAATGAGGGCACTGTTTCGCGCGATCGATGCGCGGGTTGCAAGCCTGCCCGGGGTGGAGTCACTGGGATTAACCTCCGATCTGCCGGTGCAGTGTTTCTGCGATACGGACTGGATCCGCATTCCCGGCAAGCCATTCCACGGAGAGCACAACGATGTAATGGAGCGGGACATCAGTCCGGATTACATGGGAACGCTGGGGGCGAGGCTGGTGGAGGGCCGCATGCTGACCGCGGAGGACGATGAGAATCACCCGAGGGTAACGGTGATCAACCAGACGCTGGCGCGGAGGTATTTTCCGGGCGAGGATGCGCTGGGAAAGACGATTGGGGATATCAAACTGTCTCCGAAGTCGCTGCGCCAGGTGGTGGGTGTTGTTGCCGACGTACGCGAGGCGGCGCTGGACAGCGAACCTTTGCCGGTGGAGTATTTCTCGATCAACGATGGACCGGACTTCTTCTTTGCGCTGGCGGTGCGCATGCGCGGCGATGAGAAGGCATTGTTGGCGGAATTGGTGAAGACGCTGCGGGCGATCAACCCAGCTCTGGGTGTCTATGGCGAAGTCACGATGGAGCAGCAGATCGGCGGGTCGCCCACGGCGGTACTCCATCAGCTCTCGGCGTATTTGGTGGGCGGATTCGCGGCGTTGGCGCTGGTGCTGGGGGTGGTGGGTTTGTACGGGGTGGTGGCGTATTCGGTGAGCCAGCGGACGCGGGAGATTGGGGTGCGGATGGCGCTGGGGGCGCCGCGGAGCGCGGTACACGGGATGGTCCTGAGAGAGGCAGGACTGCTGGCGGGGATTGGGATTGTGCTGGGGCTGGCGTGCGCGGTGGGCGCGGCGGCGCTGATGAAGGGCCTGCTGTTTGGAGTGGAGGCGTGGGATGTGTCGACGCTGGCGGGGGTGGCGGCGTTGCTGGGGTGCTTTGCGCTGCTGGCGAGTTTTATTCCGGCGCGAAGAGCGGCGCGGGTGAATCCGGTGGAGGCGCTGAGGGCGGAGTGATAGCGGATAGCGGATAGCGGATAGCGGATAGCGGATAGCGGATAGCGGATAGCGGATAGCGGATAGCGGATAGCGGATAGCGGATAGCGGATAGCGGATAGCGGTGGATGCATGTATGCGCGTGATGGTTTTCCCTTAACGTCGCGCTACTCGCCAGCCTCTCTCGGCGTCTCTTTCGTTGCCGATCAGCCCAGGGTGCCGGTGGAGAGGGGTACGGGCACGGGGCCGGCGGTGGTGCTGAGCTTGTCGAGGTAGCTGAGGGAGGGGAAGTAGACCTGGGGGTTTTGTTCCATGACGTCGAAGTAGCCGCGGAGGAATTCTTCGGCAATGGTCTGGGGGTTCTGCTCCATTTCGGCGGAGAGGACCTGGCGGGCCATGTCGAGGAGAAGGGCGTCGACTTTTTCGCCGAGGCCTTCGGCCTGCTTGAGCTCGCGGCGATCGATGTAGGTGAAGGAGCCGCGGTTGGAGAGGACGATCATCTCGGTCTCCTCGCCGATGGCGGGGTCGTACTTGCGGGCGAGGTAGTTGAGGTAGGTCATGCGGAGGACGGTGGAGCGGAGGCTGAAGCTCTGATTGAAACGGGGGGTGAGGAGCTTGAGCATGGGGTTGATTTGGCGCGCGCCGGCGCCGACGACGCAGGGGCCGAAGGTTTCCATGACAGTAGAGGGGGGCTCGCAGAGGAGGACGCGGCCTGCGTTGTCGTCGGTGGCATTGCTGGCGACGAGGAACTGGAGGGAAGGAATCTGGGCGACGCCGTAGGAGCGGAACCAGTCGCCCATGACGCGCTTGATGCCGGGCACGATGTCCTGGCGGGTGGCGGCGTTGCAGGCGACGGAGGCGATTTCAGAGGCGAGCATTTTGCCGGCGCGGGGATCTTTGGCGGCATAGGTGATGGCGAAGATGCGCTTGCCGGAGGTGACGGACATGAGGGCGGCATCGATTTCGGCGGCGGACCCATCGCTGGCCTCGATCCGGGAATCGGCGCAGAGGATGGAACCGCCAGGAAACGGAACCGCGATCCCAAGGGTCATTCGGGCGGCCTTTCGCAAACCTTAGAGACGCGAGACCAAGTCAGGCCGCTTGCGGCATTTTCACGTTGAATCTGGGTTCATCCGGGATGCTGAAATTTGGCCGTTCCTCGACAGAAGTGCTGCAGTGCCGGATGGGATGCAAGTGGAAATGCTCGAGCGCGCTCTCCTTGTGTCTGTTTGAGACTTCGGCCTCCGCAAAAGCACGGCTCTGGAAAAGGGAATCTGCGACGCGTCTCCGAGATGACGGCAGTAATACAAACCCTCACGGTTATTCGATACGGGGCGGAGAGGCGGGGTCAACGGAATAGCGGAAATGATTTCCACCGGGAATCAACGGGCTCAACAGTGGCGGGGACGACAACGGCAGGGGTTGGGCGAAAGGCAAACGTGAGGTTCTTCCCTTCCTTCACGCAACTCGGGGCCGTGCGAGATGACATATGATCGAGAATTGGCGCAGCTGCCTATTTCTTCTCAGGATCACCATGAAAACCGGCATTATCGGCCTGCCGCAGGTGGGCAAGACTTCTCTGTTCAAAATACTGACGCGGGCCAAGGTTGAGGACCGCGGATATTCGCGGGACGCGCATCTGGGCGTGGCAAAGGTGCCAGACGACCGGCTGGATCGGCTGGCCGCACTCTATAACCCGAAGAAACTGATCCACGCGACGGTGGAGTACGCGGATGTGGCGGCGATTGGGCAGGAGGCGCTGAAGGAAACGGCGTTTCTGACCAGTTTGCGGAATGTCGACGCGCTGATCCACGTGCTGCGCGCGTTTGAGGACGACGCGATTGCGCATGTGGGGGCGATCGATCCGCTGCGCGACGCGAAGAGCGTGGAGTTCGACCTGATGCTCAGCGACCTGACGCAGGTGGAGAAACGGCTGGAGCGGCTGGAGAAGGATTTGAAGAAGATGCGGACTCCGGATCTGGAGAAGGAGAATGCGCTGCTGCTGCGGTCGAAGGAGTCGCTGGAGAAGGAGATACCGCTGCGGGAACTGGAGATGACGCCGGAGGAGAAGAAGCTGATTCGCGGATTCATGTTTTTGTCGCAGAAGCCGGTGTTGTATGCGGTGAACGTTTCGGAGAGCACGACGCTGGGGGCGGATCTGGAGGGCGCGGCGGCGAAGTACGGTTTGACGGAGATTGCGGCGCGGCCGAATGCGGGGGTGACGGCGTTTTGCGGGAAGGTGGAAGCGGAGCTGGCGGAGATGGACGACGAGGAGGCGACGGAGTTTCTGGCGTCGTATGGGCTGAAGGAGAGCGGGCTGGTGCGGCTGATCCGGAAGAGCTACGAGCTGCAGGGGCTGATCAGCTTTTTCACGGTGGGCGAGGACGAGTGCAGGGCGTGGACGGTGCCGGCGAATTCGCGGGCGCAGGAGGCGGCGGGGGCGATCCACACGGATCTGGAGAAGCATTTTATTCGGGCGGAGACGATTCACTGGGACACGTTGCTCGAGGCGGGGTCGGAGGCGGCGGCGCGGGCGCAGGGGACGCTGCGGCTGGAGGGGAAGGATTATTTGGTGCAGGACGGGGATGTGATGCATATACGGCATAGCGGATAGGAGCACGGGCACCGGGCTCCGGGCACCGAAAAGACAGGGCACCGGGAACAGGGCACGGAAGTGAGGAGAACATGGGCGGTTCTTACAAGGACCTGAGGGTGTGGCAAGAATCTTTCGCGCTCTCGGTCGCTGTTTACAAGATGATCCGCACTTTTCCTTCCGAGGAGCTGTACGGTTTGACGTCGCAGCTCCGGCGAGCCGCCGTTTCGATTCCCAGCAATATTGCAGAGGGATATGGGAGAGGAACGAGGCGCGATTATCGCAGCTTTATTTCGATTGCGCGTGGATCAGTGCTGGAATTACAAACGCAGCTTGCCATCGCAAGCGAACTTGGATTCGGGCAGGCAGATTTGATGAAAAGTATTCGAGCGCAGGCTGAGGAGGTTGGGAAAATGCTCTGGGGACTTATTCAGAAACTCCGATTGGATCCGGAGTCCTGAGCCCGGTGCCCGGTGCCCTTGAACTATGATTCTTTCTCTGGTGTTGGGGAGCCTGGCTGCGGTTGCCGACATTGTCGGCGGCGTGGTGCTGGTGCAGCGGAACTGGACGCAGAAGTATCTGCGCTATTCGATTGCGCTGGGCGCGGGCTTCATGATGGCGGTGGCGATCCTGGACATGCTGCCGGAGAGCATGAAGTTTTCCGCGGTGTGGGCGCCGGCGCTGGTGCTGGCGGGGTACTGCGCGATCCATCTGCTGGAACACACGATCACACCGCATTTTCATTTTGGCGAGGAGACGCACGCGCATGAATTTCTGCACCGGAAGACGGGGTGGTCAGTCTTGTGCGGGCTGGCGGCGCATGCGTTTTTCGATGGGGTGGCGATCGCGTCAGGGTTTGTGCTGTCGAATGCGCTGGGCTGGCTGATTTTCGTGGCGATCATCCTGCACAAGGTGCCGGAGGGGTTCACGATTGCGTCGGTGATGCTGGCGTCCGGGCAGACGCGACGGACGGCGGTGGTTTCGGCGACCATGCTGGCGCTGGCGACGATTGCGGGCGTGCTGATTATCGGGATTTTGCCGCGATGGGTAGAGGTCGGGTTGCCGCTCTCAGCGGGCGTGACGATTTATGTTGCGGCGACAGATCTGGTTCCGGAGGTGAATCGAGAGCCGGGGATTCGGATGGCGCTGGTGTTCTTTCTGGGGGTGGCGATTTTTGTTTTGGTGAGGATGCTGGCGCCGATTTGAGCAGGGCACCGGGAACCGGGTACCGGGAAGTGTGAGCCGGGAAGCGGCTACTTGTGCAGGAAGAGGCTGTAGAGAAGGATGAGGAGCACGATGGTGCTCACGACGGTGTAGAGGCGGTCGCGCTCGAAGAGGAAGCCGACGATGCACATGCCGACGCGGGCGACGGGCGTGGCGATGAGGACGAGGAGTCCGAGCATGATGATGCTTTCGGGGTTGAGGGTGGCGACGCCGTGCAGGATGGCGGTGAAGTGGGTGAACTGCGCGGGCTCGGCCTGGAAGTGCTGGTAGTTGGGGCGGGGGCCGTGGTTCTGCGCTAGATAAAGGATGCCGCCGGTGAGAACGATCGCCGCAGCCAGCAGGACGCCGGTGCGGAGAAAGACGCCGACCCAGGTTTCAATACGCAGGTCGGTCCAGGATGAGGGGGCGGGCGCGGGGTTTGGAGTGTTCATGGGCGAGCTCACAGTTTGCCTGTCACGCTGTTGACGATCATTTCGACGCCGAGGGCGACGATGACGAGGGCGAAGACGATTTTGAGAGTGCGGACGTGGACTCGGACGAGGAGGCGCGATCCGATGAGCGAGCCGATGAGGACGCCGAGCATGACGGGCATGACGAGCGCGGGCGCCAGATAGCCGGCGCGCAGGTAGAGTCCGGCGCTGGCCGCAGCGGTGACGCCAATCATGAAATTGCTGGTGGTGGTGGAGACTTTGAAGGGCAGGCGCATGGCCTGGTCCATGGCGATGACTTTGACCGCGCCGGAGCCGATGCCGAGGAGGCCGGAGAGGGTTCCGGCGAGGGTCATAAGGCCGAAGCCGAGGGGGACGCGCTGGGCGACGTATACCTGATGAACGCCGGGGCTGGAGGGAAAGCTGCCTTTGAGCTTGAGGCGCAGAGCGAGGGGATCGGGCTTCTCGGTGACGACTTCGTGGTATTGCCGGAGCGAGGAGTACGCGGAGTAGAGAAGCACGAGGCCGAAGATGAATCCGATGGAGTGAGTGGGGACGCGGGTGGTGAGCCACGCGCCGAGGAGTGCGCCGATGGTGGTGGCGATTTCGAGGAACATGCCGATGCGAATGTTGGAGAAGCCCTCGCGGACGTAGGCGGCGGCGGCTCCCGAGGAGGTGGCGATGACTGAGACGAGCGAGGCGCCGATGGCGTAGTGGATGTCGACGTGAAAGAGGATGGTGAGAACGGGAACGATGACGACGCCGCCGCCGAGTCCGCTGAGCGCGCCGAGGAGTCCGGCGGCGAGGGAGCTGAGGAGGAGGATGAGGGAGAACTCCAGCGTATTCATTGGGGCGTCACTCCCAGTCGGCTCCAGGGCGACAGGACGGACTTGAGTACGGCCTCGAAATCGGCAACGTTGCGTGTCACCAAAGTCATTCCGTGTACCAGCGCGGCGGCGGCGATGCAACCATCCGCCAGTTCCATCGGGTGCCCCTTGCTTTCACTGTGAGCGATCAGTCGTCCGCATATGTCAGCAACGGGGGAGTCGACAGGGAGGATGCGTGTTTCGAAGCGCAGGTACAGGTCGTGTTCCAGCCATTCATCGAGTCGCGTGCGCTTCCTTCCTGGGGAGAGGCGCTGAATGCCCTTGCGAATCTCAGCAATGGTGATCGCGCAAATAAACACGTCGTCCTCGTCGACGGAAGCCAGCCACGCGAGGACTCCAGGATCGGGACGAGGCCGGGTTGGTTCGGAAAGCACGTTAGTGTCGAGGAGAAAACTCACAGGTCAACTTTGCGTAACCCGCCGCGCAAACGCTTTATGCGCAGGCCAGAATTCCGGAGGGGCGAGTTCATCAGAAACTCCGCGAGGTTTCCCTTGCGCTTATTCTTCTTTTCCCATTCGGAAGGGGAAACAACAACGGCGGTGGTTCGGCCATGACGGGTGATGCGCTGCGGGCCTTCAGCCTGAGCGCGCTGCAGCAATTCGCTGAACCTGGCTTTGGCTTCCGCGACCGTCCATACAGTTGTGCTCATGATCAGGGAACCTCCATGTTAATTATAGTCATTATGGTCACAATCGCAACTGTCCTCATTTCAGTATGAGAACAGCGACGGAATCGGAAGGGAGGGTGAGGGAGGTTTTGTTGAGCTGGATTTCGGGCGCGGAGGCGAGGGCGAGGGTGGAACTGGGGCGGATTTCGAGCTGGATGGGTTGGGCGGCGAGGGAGAAGGCGACAGTGATCGAGCCGCGTTCCATGAGGAGCCATTGCTCGGCGTCGCTGTAGCGGACGCGGAGGTGAGCGAGGTCAGGGTCGGTGAGGTCGGGCGCGGAGCGGCGGAGGGCGATGAGGCGGCGGTACCAATCGAGCATGTCGGCGTGAGGAGGTTGGGTGCGCTCGTCCCAGTTGAGTTTTGAATGCTGAAAGGTTGCGGGGGACTGCGGGTCGGGAATGTCGGCGGGGTTCCATCCAAAGGCGGCGAATTCTTTGCGGCGGCCAGCGGAGACGAGCTTGCCCAGTTCCGGGTTGTGGTTGGTGAAGAACTGGAAGGGCGATGAGGCGGCCCACTCTTCGCCCTGGAAGAGCATGGGGACGAAGGGCGCGGTGAGTACGAGGGCGGCGGCGATTTTGGCGCGGCCGGGGTTGACGATGGTGGAGAGGCGATCGCCTTTGGCGCGGTTGCCGACCTGATCGTGATTTTGGGCGTAGCCGAGGAAGCGCGAGGCGGGCAGGTTGCGCACGGGGCGGCCGTGGATGCGATCGCGGTAGAGCGAGTAGCGGCCGTCGTAGACGAAGACTTCGCGGAGGGATTTGGCGAGGTCGGCGAGGGCGCCGAAGTCGGCATAGTAGCCGCCGCGGTCGCCGGTGAGGACAGCAAAGAGGGCGTGGTGGAAGTCGTCGCTCCACTGCGCGTCGAGCCCATAGCCACCGGCCTCGATCGCGGTGACGAGGCGCGGATCGTTGAGGTCGCTTTCGGCGATGACGACATAGCTGCGACCGGTGTGGGCCTCGAGCGCGCGGACTTCGGCGGCGAGTTGCTCCATGAAGTTGATGGCGGAGCGGTCGGTGTAGGCGTGGACGGCATCGAGGCGGAGGCCATCGAAATGGTAGTCGCGGAGCCACAGGAGAGCGTTGTCGCAGAAGAAGCGGCGGGCTTCGTGACTGCCGCGGTCTTCGAAATTGACGGCGTCGCCCCAGGGTGTGTGGTGGGCGGCGGTGAAGTAAGGGCCGAATTTCGCGAGGTAATTGCCGTCGGGGCCGAGGTGGTTATAGACGACGTCGAGGAGGACAGCGAGCGAACGCGCGTGGCAAGCGTCGACGAAGCGCTTGAGGGCATCGGGTGAGCCGTAGGGTTCATGCGGGGCAAAGAGGTCGACGCCGTCGTAGCCCCAGCCCTGGATTCCGGGAAAGGCATTGACGGGCATCAGCTGGAGATGGGTGATGCCGAGGTCGCGCAGGTAGTCGAGTTTGGTTTGCGCGGCGTCGAGGGTGCCTTCGGGGGTGAAGGTGCCGATGTGCAACTCATACATGACGGCGGAGGAGAGCGGAGGGGCTTCCCAGTGGGCGTCGGTCCAGGGAAAGGCGGCGTGATCGAGAAGGCGAGAGGGACTGTGGACGCCGTCGGGCTGCCAGGGGGAGCGGGGATCGGGGAGGGCGAGGTCCTGGTCGTCGAGGAAATATGCGTAGTCGATGCCGGGGTGCGCGGGGTCGACGTCAGCTTCCCACCAGCCGCCGGAGTTTTTGCTGAGGGGAAATTTTTGTCCTGCGACCTGGACGCTGACTTTGCCTGCGTTCGGCGCCCAGAGGCGAAAGCGATGCATGCGGACCAAGTCTCCTCGAAGTGAGTGTAACGGCGCGGTGCGGCGATGCGAATGGGGTCAGGACCGGGAGGCGAACTCCGTGTGATGGTGCAAGCGGGGATGGTTCTCGCGGTCGAGGTAGAAGGCAGCGTTCACGAGAGCGATGTGGGAGAAGGCCTGAGGGAAGTTACCGACCAGGCGTTTGCCGTTGACGTCGTACTCCTCGGAGAGCAGGCCGAGGTCGTTGCGCAGAGCGAGCAGTCGATTGAAGAGGCGGCGCGCGTCGTCGGTGCGGCCGATGGCTTTGAGGCAACTGACCATCCAGAAGCTGCAGGCGAGGAAGACGCCTTCGCCGGGAGGCAGGCCGTCCTGGACCTCTTTGGTGTCGTAGCGGAGGACGAAGCCGTCAGGCATGAGGTCGCGCTCGATGGCTTCGATGGTGCCGCGGACGCGGTGATCGGTGGCGGGGAGAAAGCCGACGATGGGCATGAGCAGGAGCGCGGCATCGAGCTGTTTTGCGCCGTAGTAACGGACGAAGCTGTTCATGTCCTTATCGAAGGCCTTGCGGCAGATTTCCTCGTGGATGGTGTCGCGCAGTTTCTGCCACTTCTCGATGGGGGCTTTGATGCGGAGCTTTTTGGCGATGAGGAGAGCGCGGTCGAAGGCGACCCAGACCATGACTTTGGACCAGGTGAATTGTTCGCGGCCGCCTCGGGTTTCCCAGATACCTTCGTCGGGGCGCTGCCAGACGGTCTCAAGGTGGTCGAGCAGGAGCATGAGGACGCGGAAGTCTTCGGCGGTGTGGCGATCCATGCCGTGGAGGGCGTGGAAGAAGGTGTCGAGCAGTTCGCCGTAGATGTCGAGCTGGATCTGGGTGGATGCGGCGTTGCCGATGCGAACGGGGCGCGAATTTTCGTATCCGGGGAGCCAGTCGAGTTCCCACTCGATGAGCTGACGCTCGCCTTTGAGGCCGTACATGATCTGGACCTGATCGGGGCTGCCGGCGATCGCGCGGAGGAGCCAATCCTGCCAGGCGACGGCTTCATCGTAGTAGCCGGCGGTGGTCATGGCGAGGAGAGTGAAGGTGGTGTCGCGCAGCCAGCAGTAGCGGTAGTCCCAATTGCGGACGCCCCCGATGCATTCGGGCAACGAGGTGGTGACGGAGGCGACCAGACCGCCGGTGGGGCGAAAAGTCATGGCCTTGAGGGTGATGAGGGAGCGCTCGACGGCTTCGGCGTATTGGCCCTTGTACTGGAGGCTGGAGGTCCAGTGTTTCCAAAAATGCTCCGTGTCGCGGAGGGCGTGCTCGGCGCTGATGGGTTTGGGATCGGGGCGGTGGGATTCGCCATACACGAGCGTGAACCAGGCCTGCTCGCCCTTACTGACGGTGAATTCGGCGACGGTGCGGAGATTTTCGCCGTGGACGGGAACGGAGGCGTGGAGGAGGACCACTGCGGGACCGGCGACGGCGCGAATGCCGTGGTCGATGGCGGTGTCGAGTGCTGTAACCCAGGGGACAGTGCGGCCGTAGTCGAAGCGGAGGCCGAGGGCCATGGTGAGATTCATGTTGCCGCGGAGGCCTTCGACGATGCGGACGATATAGGAATTGCGGTTGGAGTTGTGCTCGCGGATGGGCATGAAGTCAATGAGGCGAACGCAGCCGGCTTCGTTTTCGAAGGTGGTTTCGAGGATGAGGGTGTGGTCGCGATATTTGCGGGAGGTTTTCCAGTGGTCGCCGGCAGGGCAGATTTGCCAAAAGCCGTTTTTCTCGGCGCCGAGGAGGGCGGCGAACAAGGCGCCGGAGGAAAAGTCGGGCCAGCAGAGCCAGTCAATGGAACCCTGGCGATTGACGAGGGCAGCGGTTTCGCAATCGCCGATGAGGGCGTAGTCTTCGATCTTCGAGGCCATGGGTGAGAGAAATTACTGCTCGTGATAATTGCGCATCAGCCCACCATCGATGACGAAGGTCGAGCCGCTTACATAGGATGCTTCGTCGGAGGCGAGCCAGGCGGTTAATCCGGCAACATCGTCGATCTGGCCGAGGCGGCCGAGGGGAATTTGGCCGAGCAGCGAGTCGAGCTTGACCTTGTCGGCGAGCAGGCTTTTGTTGATGGGGGTGACGATGGCGCCGGGAGCGATGTTGTTGATGGTGATGCCGAGGGGGCCGAGCTCGACGGCGAGATTATGCATCATCATGCGCATGCCGCCCTTGCTGCAGCAGTAGGGGGTGAAGCCGGGGAAGGCCATGTCTTCGTGGACGGAGCTGATATTAATGATGCGGCCTGGTTTTTTGGTGTCGCGGAGACGGCGGACGAAGGCCTGAGCGAGGAAGTAGGGGCCGCGGAGATTGACGGCCATCTGGCGGTCGTAGTCCTCTTCTTTGGTATCCCAGAAGTCGGAGCGGATTTCGAGGCCCGCGTTATTGACGAGGATGTCGGCGGAGCCGAACTGGGACCAGGCGGCGTCGACGAGCTTGCGGAGGTCGTCCATTTTTGTGACGTCGGCCTGGACGACGACGGCCTGGCTGCCGCATTGCTCAATGGCGCGGCGAGTTTCGTCGGCGCCGGCTTCGCTGCCGCGGTAGTTGATGACGACTTTGGCGCCTTCGCAACCGAGGCGTTTGGCGATGCCCTGGCCGATGCCTGAGCCGCTGCCGGTGACGATGGCGACCTTACCCTGCAAACGCTGCATGGATTTCCTCCGGAGATGCTGAAGTATGCGATTCTTTTGGATGCTGCAGAGGGCGGGGACGGGGCTGGGAGGGGTTTCTCCAGGGAACGTGTTTGGGGACCTAAACCGGGGAGCTAACCGGGGAGCTTAATTCGGGAGCTTAACCGGGAGCTTAACCGGGAACTTAACCGGGAACCCAGGACCTCTTCCGCGCGTATTCTCACTGTACGCTCGGAGGCAACGGCTCGGTCAACAGGATGTCGCCGAAGTTGCCGCGAAGAGCGTTATGCTGAGTTTCTGGTTCGGGACAGAGCGGGCAGGCTGAGGGGGCTCCGAAGGAGGATTGGCCATGGCTGTATTTTGCAGGAGTTGCGGAAAGAGTCTCGCCGACGATGCCCGATTCTGCTCGGGATGCGGCGCGCATATGCAGCCACCGGTGGCGCCGCCGCCTTATTATCCGACGACGACGGTGACGCGGCTGGTGAGGCCGCGGATGGGGCGGATGATTGCGGGCGTGTGCCAGGGTCTGGCCAATGCGTACGCGTGGGATGTGGTATGGGTGCGCGTGATCACGGTGCTGCTGACGGTGTTTGGCGGGGGATCGGGGTTGCTGGCGTACATCATTTTCTGGATTGTGATGCCGGAGGAGCCGTTGATTCTGCCGCCGGGGATGCCTGGGGGAATGCCGCCCCCGCCGCCGTATCAGCCGCCGAGCTAGAGCAGAAAACTATCGCGGTTGTGGATGGCCCGGGGTACGATGGCGGGCATGGATGCGCAGCCCGCAGGCGGTAAGGCAAGGGGAACAGCCCGCTCCCTTCTGCTGTGGTTTCCGTGGATATTGATTGGCATTGCGGCTGTCATAGCTGTGAGCTACTGGCACTGGCTCTCTGACAATAGAGTCAAGGCCAGCGAGACCACCGGGCCGAGCTTCGAAATTCCGAATTAGTACTGCTCGCCGCCGCGGAACATGGTTTCGACCTTTCTGAGCCAAGTATAGCCGGATGCGCTCTGGCCATTCAAGGAGATTCGGGGTGGTTGGATCTGACTGATTGGCCTCGGGTTCCGTCTTCCCTTATCGGCATTTGAGCCCTTTGTCATCACACTAATAGATGCGGCAGCAGACGGGAGGTTGCGCTGCAGCGACCCTGCCGGAAGCTCATTGGCTACACTGTCCAGGTGTTCTTTTATTCGGATGGATCGAAGCTGTTTTATACCGTTGTAGGTGGGGGGCCGGCGGTGGTGCTGCTGCATCCGACGCCGGTGGATCACCGGTTCTGGATGCCGGTGGCCGAGATTCTCCAAACAAAATACCGGGTGATCGTGCCGGATCTTCGGGGGCATGGGCAGTCGGAGCTGGGGGAAGGTCCCATCACGGTCGAGAAGCTGGCTGCGGATGCGGGGCGGCTGCTGGATCATCTGGAAATTGGGAAAGCGCTGTTCGCGGGCTGCTCGATCGGCGGATACACGCTGTTCGAGATCTGGCGGACCATGCCGTCGCGGGTAGAGGGGTTTGCATTTTGCTGTTCGAAGGCACAGGCGGACACGGATGCGGGGCGGGCGAAGCGCGAGGAGACGATTGCGAAGGTGCGGGAGCGCGGGACGGCGGAGTTCATCGAAACGAATCTGGAGACAGTGATGGGGTCGACGGCGCGACGGCGGTGGCCGGAGAAGGTGGCCGAGGCGCGGGAGATGATGCAGGTGGTTCCGGTGGAGTCGATTGTGGCGGTGCAGCAGGGGCTGGCGGCGCGGCCCGACTCTGTGGTAACGGCGCGGACGATGCGGGTGCCGTGCTGCGTGATTGCGGGGGGAGAGGACTCGGGCAGCACGCCGGCGGATATGAAATTGCTGGCGGAGCAGATTCGCAATGGGGGATACGGGGCCGAGTACAACGAGATTCCGGACGCCGGGCATTTTGCGCCTTTTGAGCAGCCGGAGCTGGTGGGGCGCATGCTGCGCAGGTTCTTCGATTCCGTGATATAAAGACGGCGGTTAGACGCGGGTGCGCAACTTAAACGGGCGCTCCCGTGTCCCATAGCTGAGAGAAGCCCCGGAGTTGAATATGCGGGGGGGGCCGCTCCGCAATTGAACGGCCCTGGTCAAGGGCTGAGAGGAAATTTCCATGAAAGAGATTTTTGAGTTTCGACTCACGACCGGCAGTACCGCAGGCAAGTGGATGCGCCGGCTTGCAGCAACCTGGCTGGAAGCGTCAAAACGCGGCATCGCGCTGGTACTGGTTGGGCTGATGATTCCGATGGGGATCGCGCAGGTGTCGGCGTTCGCGCAAGAGGCGCCACCGCCGCCGCCGGATCAGCAGGGGCCTCCACCGGACGATAATGCGGCACCGCCGCAGCAGTGGAACGCGCTGAGCCCCGACCAGCTGAACGAGCTGGTGGCGCCGATCGCGCTGTATCCGGATTCGCTGGTGGCTCAGGTGCTGGCGGCATCGACGTATCCGACGCAGATTGTCGAGGCGGACAGGTTTGTGCAGTCACAGGGCGGAGCGTCGCCGGATCAGATTGCGCAGGAAGTGAACGGGCAAGCGTGGGATCCCAGCGTGAAGGCGCTGTGCGCGTTCCCCTCGGTGCTCGCGAACATGGATAAGAACCTGGAGTGGACGACGAACCTGGGCAATGCGTATTACAACCAGCCGCAGGACGTGATGAACGCGGTGCAGGGGTTGCGGCAGCAGGCGTACTCGGCGGGTCATCTGCAGTCGAGCGAGCAACTGGCGGTGACGTACGCGCCGGGGGACATCGAGATCGCACCGGCGAATCCGGCCGTGGTGTATGTGCCGTACTACGATCCGTGGGCGTACTGGGGATTTCGTCCGTACTATGCGTGGTATGCGCCTCCGCCGCCGTTTGGATGGAGGGCGGGCTTCGGGTTCGGCTTCGGCGTTGGCATTGCCGTTGGTGCGTGGGGCGGCTTTGGATGGGGATGGGGACACTGGGGCTTCGGTTGGGGACCGCACCCGTACCTCGCGTATGGCCACGGCATGTGGGTGTCGCGCAGCGTGACGGTGGTGAACCATGGCTACTACGGTCACTTCGACCGGGCGCCGGAAGCGCGAGCGTACAACAGGCAGGTCGCGCACACGGCCTATAACCGCGGCTATGCCGCGGGAGCGCAGAACGGCTACAACCGTGGCGAGGCGAATGGCTACAACCGTGGCGAGGCGAATGGCTACAACCGTGGCGGTGCGAGCAACTACAATCGGGGTCCGGGCAATAACAATTACAATCGTCCGACGACGAACAACAACTACAACCGGCCGACCAATGGCAACAATCGCCCGACCACCAACTACAATCGGCCGACGACGCCGAACAACAGCTACAATCGGCCGACGACGAACAACAACCCTCCGGCGACAAACAACTACAACCGGCCGACAACCACGAATAACTACAATCGTCCGACGCAGAACACCAGCCGGCCTGGGACGAACACGAACAGCCGGCCTTCGGGCGAGAGCAGGCCGGCTCCGAGGAACGAGGGCAAACCGTCGGGCGGTGGTGATCATCCGCAGGGCGGCAACGATAAGGGCGGGCACCCGCACGGCCGCTGAATCGCTGGGATACGCAGCAATGAGAGGGATGGCGCGATGCCATCCCTCTTTTGTTTGGGTCGAGTTTCCGAAGTACCGCAGGGGGCTCGGGCGCGCCCATTGTGGAGTGATTCATGTGTGGTAAAACGGTTTGTTACTCCGAAGGGAGAACCCGTTATGAGTACGAACCAGGATCGCCGCGCATTTTTGAAGGGGACGACTGCGGCCGCAGCCGCCGTGCTGGCTGGAGCCGCGCTGCCGCGCGGAGCGAGCGCCTCGACACTTCCCGCAATGCCGAATAATCCACGCACCCAGGATGCGATGCCGACGCGGAACCTGGGGAAGACGGGGTACAGGGTCGGGATTTTCAGCCTGGGCGGCCAGGCGGCACTGGAGAAGCCGGACAACGCGGCGGTTGCGGTGCCGATTATCCACCGCGCGCTCGATCTGGGCGTGAACTACCTCGATACTTCGTCGATTTACGGCGGGCCGATGCGCTGGAGCGAGCGCTACGTGGGCGAGGTGATGAAGACGCGGCGCAACGAGGCGTTTCTGGCGACGAAGACGAAGGAGCGGACGCGCGAAGGTTCGATGCGGATGATCGACGAGTCGCTGAAGCTGCTGAACACGGATCATGTGGACCTGTGGCAGCTACATGATATCGGGACGATGAAGGACATCAACGCGATTTTTGCGCCGGGGGGCGCGATGGAAGCGCTGATTGCGATGCAGGAACAGAAGGTGGTGCGGTATCTGGGGGTGACGGGGCATTTTCGTCCAGATGCGCTGGTGGAGGCTCTTCATCGCCACGATTTCGACTGCATTCTGATGGCGCTCAATGCGGCGGATCCACATCACTTCACGTTCCAGGAGCAGCTGCTGCCGCTGGCGGTGGAGAAGCAGATGGGGATTATCGGGATGAAGATTCCGGGGCGCGGACGGCTGCTCGCGAGCTGGACGCCGCCGTCGCTGGAGGCGCAGAAGCACATGTGGGAAGGGATGGTGCCGGCGCCGACGCCGGGCACGCTGACGATGCGGGAGGCGATCGGGTACACGCTGTCGCGGCCGGTGAGCACGATTATTGTTGGGTGCGACTCGATTGCGCAGCTCGAGGAGAACGTGCAGATCGCGCGGGATTTCACGCCGTACAACGATCAGCAGATGGCGGCGCTGGCGGCGAAGGCGGAGCCGGTGGCGAAGCCGTCGCTGTTCTTCCGGTTCTACGATCACGACAATGCCTGAGGGCAGGCAATAGGCAACAGGCAGTAGGCAACAGGGGTGCGGCGCGGTAATGCTTCGCACCCTGTATTGTTTGGAGGCCATTCATCTGATGTATTCGTGGATGAAGGGGTCCTGGGAGTGGATGAGCTCGGCGGTGGTGCCGTCGAAGACGAGGCGTCCCTGGTGGAGCATGAGGAAGCTGGTATTGGGATCGGTCTGATGCGGGGGCAGGGCCTCCATCTGATTGTGGGCGAGGTCGAAGCGGTGCATGGCCAGCACGAAGGCGTCCTGGAGGCGATGCGTAACCACGATGGAGCTGGTGTGGGAGATATCGCGCTGCTTCATGACCAGCTCGATGATGGTGGTTGAGGTGATGGGGTCAAGGCCGCCGGTGGGCGAATCGTAGAGGATGAGCTGGGGATTGGTGACGATGGCGCGGGCGATGGCGACGCGGCGGCGCATGCCTCCGGAAAGCTCAGAGGGAAATTTGTTGAGGGTCCCCTCGAGCTCGACAAAGCGGAGGGCTTCGGTGGCGCGAGCGGTGATTTCGCCGTCGGGGAGGTGCTCTTCGAGGAGACGATAGCCGACGTTGTCGCGGACGGTGAGGGAGTCAAAGAGCGCGCCTTCCTGGAAGACGGTGCCGATGCGGCCGCGGATCTCGAAGAGGTCCTGCTCGCGCATGGCGCTGATTTCTTTGCCGAAGACGAAGATGCGGCCGGAGTCGGGGCGGAGCAGGCCATTGGTGAGCTTGAGAAGGACGCTTTTGCCAACGCCGGCGGGGCCGAGGAGGATGCGCATCTCGCCTGGACGGATCTGGAAGGAGATGTTTTCGAGGACGGGCTTCTGGTCGAAGCCGATGGAGACATCGTCGAAGACGACAATGGGTTCCTGAGCGGCGGAGGGTTGCGGCGGTGGCTGCGGGGACCAAGCCTGCGGGCGCGTGAATGGTTCTCCGCTGGTGCTCACCTGGCTACCGTCCGAAGATGGCGATCAGGAATCGGCTGATCATGAAGTCGGTAATGATGATGAGGATGGAGGACCAGACCACGGCCTGGGTGGTGGAGCGGCCGACGCCCTGGGTTCCGCCGCGGGTTCTCATTCCGTAGAAGCAGCCGATGGTGGCGATGATGAAGCCGAAGAAGATGGGCTTAACCAGACCCTGGAGGATGTCGGGGAATTCGAGCGATTGATAGGAAGTGTGGAAGTACTGCGAACCGTCCTGGCCCAGCATGGAGACGGAGACAAAGCCGCCGCCGAGGATGCCCACCGCGTCAGAGAGGATGACGAGGAAGAAGAGCATGACGACGGTGGCGACGATACGGGGCATGACGAGCTTCTTCAGCGGGTCGGTGCCGAGGGCGCGCATGGCGTCAATCTGCTCGGTGACGATCATGGAGCCGAGTTCGCTGGCCATGCCGGAGGCGTTGCGGCCGGAGACCATGAGCGCGGTGACCACGGGCCCGATTTCCTTGATCATGGAAAAGCTGACGAGCTGGCCGGTGAAGGCAGCGGCGCCAAACTGGGTGAGGGTGGCGGCAGATTGCAGCGCCAGCACGCCGCCGAGGAAAAAGCCGGTGAGGATGACGATGGGCAGGGAACCGACGCCGATGATGTCGGCCTGCATGAAGACGTCGGAACCGTAAAACGGCTTGCGAAAGATGTTGCCGACGGCGCGGCCGGAGAGGACGGCGTACTCCTGGACGGCAAGGACGCCTCGTTTAGCGGCAGCATCGATGGTGTCGAAAGCCATGTTCGTTACAGGTTACAGGGTACAGGTTACAGGGTACAGGGAGCCGGGCGCCGAGCACCGAGCACCGGGCACCGAGCATCGGGCACCGGGCATCGAGCACGGGTTGGCAGGGGCTACAATCCGGGCGGAGGGGCGGGCGATGAAGAGGGTTGCGTTTTTGCTGATGGCGGCTGGCGTGCTGGCTGGGTTTGCAGCGCTGGCGCAGACGATTCAGGTGGACAAGAACAACCGCACGATTGCGGTGACCGCGAACGACAAGGCTTCGGCTCTGGCGGATACGGCGGTGGTGACGGTGGGCTTTCAGATCTATGCGCCGGATGCGGCGACGGCGTACAGCCAGGGGTCGACGCTGTCGAATGCGATTTTGGATGCGCTGAAGAAGGCGGGCGTGGCGGATAAGGCGGTGGAGAGCGAGGATCAGAAGCTGACTTACACGGAGTTCCCTGAGAATGACAAGAGCACCCCGGAGCAGCGGGCGCAGAAGGCGTTCACGCTGTCACAGAGCTGGACGGTGAAGGCTGTGGCGGCGGATGCAGCGAAGATTCTGCACGCGGCGATTGAAGCGGGCGCGAATGAGAGCGGGAATATCGACTGGGATTTGACGGATCGGAACGGGCTGCAGGCGCAGGCGGCGGAGAAGGCGCTGGTGAGGGCGAGGCAGGTGGCGACGCAGATGGCGGCGGGCCTGGGGGCGCATTTGGGAGCGCTAATTTACGCGAGCAATCAGACGCCGGTGCAGAGGTTCCTCGCGACCGAATCATCTGCGGAGACAGTGATGGTGAGTGCGACGCCAGCGCCCCCTCCGCCGTTGGCGATTCGGCCGCAGCAGGTGGAGGAGTCGGCTACGGTGTATGCGGTGTTCGCGATTGAGTGACGCTGCTAGTCCGCGGTCGCACTCCCGGCGTTCGTGATTCTGCGCCCCCTAG
>JBAVUB010000627.1:0-1618 GCA_049696575.1 Acidobacteriaceae bacterium
GTCCTCGAAGCCGATCAGTCCAAAGAAGAAGGCATCAACACCCAGCGCGAGCGCATCCGCACCCTGCGCGCCAAACTGGCTGGCGTCGACTTACCCGACGCGCGCAACCTCGACGCCGTGGCCGACACCCTGGTCCGCAAGAGCGTCTGGATCATCGGCGGCGATGGCTGGGCCTACGACATCGGCTTCGGCGGCCTCGACCACGTCCTCGCCTCCGGCAAGAACGTCAAAGTCCTGGTCCTCGACACCGAGGTCTACTCCAACACCGGTGGCCAGATGTCCAAGTCCACCCCGCGCGGCGCGGTCGCCAAGTTCGCCGCCGGCGGCAAAACCAACAGCAAGAAAGACCTCGCCATGGAGGCCGTCGCCTACGGCTCGGTCTACGTCGCGCGCGTTGCTATGGGCTCCAATGACAGCCACACCGTCAAAGCCTTCCAGGAAGCCGAAGCCTGGCCGGGTCCCGCGATCATCATCGCCTACAGCCACTGCATCGCCCATGGCTACGACCTCTCGAAGGGCCTTGACCACCAGAAGGCCGCCGTCAACTCCGGCTACTGGCCGCTCATGCGTTACAACCCCGCGGTCCGCGCGGAAGGGAAGAACCCCTTCTTCCTCGACTCCCGTCCGCCTTCCATCCCGCTTCAGGACTACATCTATAACGAGTCGCGCTACACCATGCTGCTCCGCGCTCATCCTGACACCGCCGCCGAGCTGCTCAAAGAAGCCACCGACGACGTCGAGCGCACCTGGCGTGTCTACTCCGGCCGTGCCGCCATGCCGGGCCGCGAGTCCACGCCGAACATCTCGCCGCACAACGGGCACGGACAGGCCGCCACCCCGGCCCGCGCCGAGGAGTAGCGCGGTCACCGATTTTCCCGGACCGCTGCAGGTCAGCTCTCCGGGCTTCTGCCAGTGCCGGCAACAGCAGTACGCCGGCGCTGGCTTTTCCTTTGCGTGAAAATACGCGGCGTTGCTCCACCCAGGGCGCGTCTGGTAAGCTCGGGCGCAATCGGCCGGAGGCGCAACGATGCGAGTTTTTGCGGCGAGGCTGCGACGCGGCACGATCGCACTGACTCTGCTGGCCACGCCTCTGCTCCCGGCTCAAACCTCGTCCCCAACTCCCCGCTACCAGGTCGCAACGCACCTCGTGCAAATCGGAGTGATCGCGCGGAACAAAGACGGATCGGCCAGCAAGCTGACCAAAGACGATTTCATAGTTCTCGACCGCGGCAAGCCGCAGACTATCAGCGTTTTTGAGGAGGAATCCACCGAGCCAGCGTCACGACCCGCCGCCGCGCTGCCACCGAACACCTTTTCCGATGAGTCCCGCTATGCCGGCGAGGCGCCGAGGGCGGTCACCATCATCCTGCTCGATAACCTAAACACCGTCTTCGGGTCCGATCCGCAGCTGTATGAGGATACGCCGCTCTGGTTGGAAGACCATGCCCTCGGGATGGCGAAAGAGCGCCTGCTGGGCTTCCTCCGCCAGATGGATCCGCGCGACCGCGTGGCGATTTATGGGCTCACCGACCGGTTGCACGTGCTCTGCGACTTCACCTGCAATCGGGAGCAACTGCTGGCGGTGGTGGGAGCCTACGACGCCCGCGCGAACACGGCT
>JBAVUB010000628.1:0-2362 GCA_049696575.1 Acidobacteriaceae bacterium
GGCTGAAGCGCAGGCTGCGTGAGCTGAACATCGGCTCCTACCGGCTGTATTGCGACTACCTTTTCGGGCAGGAGGGCCTGCGGGAGGAGAAAGTCTCCTTTATCGACGTAGTGACAACGAACAAGACGGATTTCTTTCGGGAGTCGAAGCACTTCGATTATCTGACGCAGAGAGCCCTGCCGGAACTGGCGTCGCGCGCCGGCGGGCGGCCGCTGCTGGTGTGGAGCGCCGGGTGCTCATCCGGGGAAGAGCCGTACACGCTGGCGATGGTGTTGAGCGAATACGCGGAGAGCCATGCCGGATTCCGGTTCCAGGTTCTGGCCACGGACATTTCGACGAAAGTGCTGGGCAAGGCGGAGCTGGGGATCTACACCACGGACGATATCGAGCCGGTGCCTCCGGCGCTGCGGAAGAAATATCTGATGCGGAGCCGCGAGCCGAATGGAGATCGCGTGCGCATCGTGCCGGAACTGCGCAGGCTGGTGGAGTTTCGGCGGCTGAATTTCATGGACGCCGATTACGGCCTCAGCGAAAAGGCCGATGCGATCTTCTGCCGCAACGTGATCATCTATTTCGACCGGCCGACGCAGGAGAAGATTCTCAGAAAGCTTTCCCATCGCCTCACCGAGGGCGGATATATGTTTGTCGGCCATTCCGAAACCCTGCACGACATGAATCTTCCGCTGGAGGCGCTAGGCCCGGCGCTGTACAGGAGGATCGATGGGCGCGCCTGAGGAGGAATGGGCGGAGGTGTATGTGCAGCCAGGGGAATCGCATCTGGTGCACGGGCCGGCGGTTCTGCGCACCTTGCTGGGCTCCTGCGTGGGGGTGACCTTCTGGCACCAGACACTGGACATTGCGGCGCTGTGTCACCCGATGCTGCCGAGCCATCCGCACAAGGCAAAGGGAAAACTGAGCCTCGCGGCGGCGCGACGTTACGTGGACTTTGCGATTCGCGACCTGGCAGCGCAGTTTGACGCGCTGGGGGCGAGGCGGCGCGATGTTCAGGTCAAGTTGTTCGGCGGCGCGGATGTGCTGCAGGTCCGCGAGAAAGGATCCCGTCCGACAGTGGGCCGGTTGAACCGCGAAAGGGCGCTGGAGGTTCTGGGCGCGGAGGGGTTCGCTGTGGCGGCATCGCGGCTGGGAGGGCCATGCGGCATTCACATCGACTTCTATACGGCGACGGGGGAAGTGCGGCTCCGGCTGCTGCAGTGATCCCGGGGTTCAGGGCACAGGCGGATGTTGAGAGCGAGAGGCAGCAGGGATGGATCATTCGAAAATTCGCGTACTGATCGTTGACGACTCCGCCGTGGTGCGGCAGACGCTCGCGTACGTGCTGGCTCAGGATCCGGAGATCGAGGTGATCGGGACCGCGGGCGATCCGTATGCCGCAGCGGAGAAGATCGCCGAACAGATACCGGACGTGATCACGCTGGACATCGAGATGCCGCGCATGGACGGGCTGACGTTTCTGCGCAAAGTCATGATGCAGCATCCGATCCCGGTGGTGATCTGTTCGAGCCTGGCAGAGGAAGGGACGCAGAGCGCGCTGGAAGCGCTGGAGAGCGGCGCAGTGGAGATTGTGACGAAGCCGCGGCTGGGCGTGCGGCAGTTCCTGGAGGATTCGCGGACGACGCTGTGCGATGCGGTGAAAGCGGCGGCGGGAGCGCGGCTGCGTCGGCCGGGCCCCAGACGCATCGTGGAACCGAAGCTGACCGCGGATGCAGTTCTGGCGCCGGCGGCGGGAGCTATGGCAAAGACCACCGAGAAAGTCGTGATGATCGGCGCTTCAACCGGGGGGACGGAAGCTCTGAAGACGCTGCTGGAGGCGTTGCCGGCGGATACGCCGGGGATCGCAATCGTGCAGCACATGCCGGAGCTGTTCACACGGGCGTTCGCCGCCCGGCTGGACGGATCCTGCGCGATCACGGTGAAGGAAGCGGAGAGCGGAGATACAGTCCTGCGCGGACGGGCGCTGATCGCGCCGGGGAATCATCATTTGTTGCTGCAGCGCAGCGGCGCACGCTATTACGTAGAGGTCAGGGAAGGACCGCTGGTGTGCCGTCATCGGCCGTCGGTGGATGTGCTGTTCCGCTCGGCGGCGCGCTATGCGGGGCAGAACGCCGTTGGTGTCATTCTGACTGGCATGGGCGACGATGGGGCGCGGGGCATGCTGGAGATGAAGCAGGCAGGGGCGAAGACCATCGCGCAGGACGAGGCGACATGCGTGGTTTTCGGAATGCCGAAGGAAGCCATCAAAATGAATGGCGTGGACAAGGTGATGCCGCTCGAGTCGATCGCCGGAGCGATCCTGAGCGCCACGCGCTGACGCGCCTGGCATGTGTTAGCATTGCCGCGATTC
>JBAVUB010000629.1:0-13112 GCA_049696575.1 Acidobacteriaceae bacterium
GAAAAGTTGTTGACGGCGATGACGCCTTCCACGCCGGGGGTCTTGAGCAGGGCATCGGTGATCCTCTGTTCGGCGGCATCCGTGCGCTGTGCCGACGCTCCGTCGGGAAGCTGCAAGGCCAGGAACATGTAACCCTGATCTTCGGTGGGTATGAATCCGCCCGGAAGGCTGCTGCCCAGGTAGACCGCCACCGCGGCGAGTGCGACCAAACTCAGCATCGCCACACTGGATTTGTGAATGAGAACGCGAGAGGTGCCAACGAATCCGTCGGTGGTGCGACGGAAAAACTTGTTGAAATAACCAAATCCCCGGGCGAGCAGTCCCCTCTCACGGCCTTCTTTTCTCGGTTTCAGAAGAAGAGCGGAGAGTGCAGGAGAAAGTGTGAGGGCGTTGAACGCCGAGATCAGAACGGAGATTGCGATCGTAACAGCGAACTGCTGATACATCCGTCCCGTAATGCCGGGAATTGCGGCTGTGGGAATGAACACCGCGGCCAGAATGAGCGCGATGGCCACCACCGGCCCGCCTACTTCTTCCATCGCTTTCTCAGTCGCTGATTTGGGATCCATGCCCTCGTCGATATGGTGCTCGACTGCCTCGACAACGATGATGGCGTCGTCGACCACCAAGCCGATGGCGAGCACCAGGCCGAACAGCGAAAGGGTATTGATCGAGAATCCCAGCGCCGGAAAGATGATGAAAGTGCCGATCAGCGAAACCGGCACCGCCAGCAGAGGAATGAGAGTGGCTCGCCAGCCCTGGAGAAAAATGAAGACGACGATGACCACCAGGCCCAGAGCTTCAAAGAGCGTCAATAGAATCTCGTGAATGCCCGCTGTCACGGCCTTGGTCGTATCGAGCGGAATGCTGTAAGAGATGCTCGACGGGAATGTCGCAGAGAGTTCCTTGATGCGCTGGGTGACGGCGGCCGCAGTCTCCACCGCATTCGATCCAGGTAGTTGATAGATCGCCATCACGCCCGATGGCGCCTGGTTGTAACGCGCCGAAACACCGTATGCCTGGTCGCCAAGCTCGATGCGCGCCACATCGCTGAGGTGGAGAACCGAGCCATCCGGATTGGCGCGGAGAATAATGTTTCCGAATTCCTCAGGCTTGACCAGACGGCCCTGGGTGCGAACTGTGAAGGTAAACTGTTGACCCTTCGGAATCGGTTCGCCACCAATCTGACCGGCGGGATTCACATTGTTTTGAGTCTGGATGGCGGAAATGACGTCAGTGGCCGTAACGCCAAGCTTCGCCAGCTTGTCGGGATCGACCCATACACGCAGTGCATACTGCCCGCCAAACACCTGCACGCGTGAGACGCCCTTGACGCGAGCAATCTGATCCTGAAGATTGATGATGGCGTAGTTAGTAAGGAAGTCCTGGCTCAACTTACCGCCAGGTGAGTTGATTGCGATGAGCATCAGCGGCGAGGTAAGCGCTTTTTGCACGGTGAGACCAGCCGTTGTCACCTGTGCAGGGAGCTGCGACTGGGCCTGGTCCACGCGCAACTGGGCAAGAACCTGGTCAATATTGGGATCGGTCTTGACGTCGAAATCTACAAATAGCTGGACTACGCCGTTGTTGGCGCTGACGGAGTCCATGTAGATCATGTTGTCGACGCCATTCATCTGCTGCTCGAGTGGCGTCGATACTGCCTGGCTCACTGTCTTCGCGTCCGCGCCAGGATAGGTTGCCGTCACAAGGATTTCCGGCGGCACGATATTCGGATATTGCGAAATCGGCAGCGTGACCATGGAGACCACGCCAATCACCATCGTCAGGATGGCGACGACGATCGCGACAATGGGCCGGCGGATAAAGAATTTTGACATCTGTTATTTCTCCGACGGTTGCGTCGCATCTGAATTCCCTGCGACCTGCAACCTCGCGGGTTGGGGGCTCACGGGTGCACCTTCGCGAAGCTTCTGAAGATTGTCGACGATGACGAGCGATCCGCCCGGAAGGCCGCTCTGGATCACCCAGCTATCGCCGTACTGGGGACCGAGTGTCACATTGTTCACGTGAACTCTATTGTTCGCACCGACGGTATAGACCTGCTCCTGCCCCTGTAGTTCCGTGATTGCCGCCTGCGGCACCAGAACCACATCGTGAAGCACCGCCGTCTCCGCTTTCACCCTGCCAAATTGCCCCGGACGAAGAATGTTCCCCGGATTCGGAAATGAAGCTGCGATCCGAATCGCGCCCGTCTGCGAGTTCAATTGCCGGTCGACAAATACCACGCGACCCTTGTGCGGATAGACTTCACCATTCGACAGAGTAAGTGTCAGGGGAATATTCGACGCTCCATGCAGTAAGTCGCTGCCACCAGCGCCGGCACGCTTCGTCAGCGCAAGATATTCGCTGTCGCTGATGGAAAAATAGACCTTGATCGGATCCAACTGTGAGACCGACGTCAAAACGGATTGGGGGTTGACGAGATTTCCCACCTGCGTCGTGGCTTGCCCAGCGACACCCGTGATGAGCGACCGCACCTTTGTAAAACCAAGATTGAGGCTGGCAGTAGCTACAGCGGCTTCCGCCGTCTTCACGGAAGCTTCCGCCTGGGCTTTCTGCTGAGTCTCGTTGTCCAGCTGGCTTCTGGCAATCGCGTGAGCCTCTGCGAGCGGGGTATCGCGGTTCACATTGATCTGAGCGAGCGCCAGTTGCGCCTGCGCTTGCCCCAATTGTCCCTGCGCCTGTTCGAGCGCCGCTTCAAAAGGCCGCGGATCGATCTCAAACAGGATCTGCCCTTCCTCCACCTGCGAGCCTTCGCGATAATCCTGACGAATCAGATATCCGCTTGCCTGGGGCTGAATCTGAGCGTTGACGTAGCCGTCGAGCGTGCCCACCCACTCCCCAGTCTGGGGAACATCGCTCGGGTTGGCCTTTACGACCGACACTTTCATTGCCGGCCGAGAGGTCGATGTGGTGGCGCTGGCGCCTCTGTCGCAACCCACCATCAAAGCGGCGCTCAACGCCAGCGCTCCCAGTCCGGCTGGCAGCATTGCACCGCTTAGGAGGATACTCCCGGCCCATTGTGTTTTCCGTACAGCCATACTCATTCTCCAGATCAAGCCCAAAATGTTCTTTTTTGCAGGAAGTTCATCCGCGCCGCGAAAACATGCGCGTGTGTTCAGTTCTGATGACCAGGTTGCCAGGGGAGATTCACAAAGTCACCTTCGTGGCCCTGGTTTCCTTTCCATGTGTGGCCTTCGGTGGGCGTGTTTGCATCACCCGCAGTTTGGAAGGCCGGGAAGATGTTCCCGACAATGAACGTCAAGGGCTTGTGAGAATCTGGATCCGAGTGGCACCCGAAAAGTAGTTCTCCAGCCTCGACGGCGGTCTACTTTGTCGTCGTTGTCCTCTTTTTGCGGAAAACCCGGCAAGACAGAGGACGCATGAATTCTCGTAATGGCCTCCATCATCCGCCTGAGCGTGATATACGGGAGTCTTCTGTCTTTCATTGCAGCTCGGGCAACGGGCGTGGATTGGACACTGTGAAGGGAGCGGAAATTATGGGTAACATGGTTGCGGCTCTGATCAGGACCGGCGTGCGCTGCCTGGTGGTTTACAGCTGTCTCTGTTCGAATGGGGCGGGGCAGGCGCCGAGCCAGTTGCCGGCGCAGGAGGGCACGCTGAACATCCGACGACCGGCTGTTCCCGAGATGCCGTTCTCGGTCGTCGGGCCGCGTGGAGCAATTCTCGGCCGGCAGGACGGCTCCTGTGAGCTGTGGCTGTTTCCCTGGAAAATTCTCAGTGGGATGAAAATGTCGGTGCGCATGCAGGACTATCCGGTGCCGATCGACGTGAATGCGCAGGCGGCGGAGATCGAGGTAGAGCCGGATCACACGACGGTTGTTTACTCGCACGCGAATTTCACGATTCGTCAGACGATGCTGGCGCCGAAGGCGTCAGACGCGGGCGCTGGGGCGATGGCGGTCTACCAGATGCAGGCGATCCGGCCGATGACGGTGACGTTCAGCTTCGATCCAGTGATGCAGCGGATGTGGCCGGCGGACTCGCCGTCACCGCCGTCGCCGGAATGGGTGGGGAACAGTGGCGGGTCGGGATTCTACATTTTGCACCTGGCGTTTCCGGACCAGGCAGCGGCGCTGGCGATTCCGCGAAGCGAGCCTGGCATCCTGCCACCTTATCAGGAGCGGCCGAGCTCATGGCCGTTGCAGTTTGTACTGCACTTCGATCCAACGCGTGACCGCGGCAAGGTCTATCCGCTGCTGGTCGCGTTGGCCGACTCCACGGCTGCAGCGACGAAGGAATCTCTGCGGCAGAGCCTCAGCGATCTCGAGAGCCGGACTACGGCAATTGGGGAGCAGAATCGCGCGTACTACGCGAATTTTCTGGCGCAGCATACAGCGATCGAGACACCCGATGCGAGTTTGAATGCGGCGTTTTCGTGGGCGGAGATCGCGATCGATCAGTTGCGGGTCGAGACGACTCCCGGCGCGAAGGACGAAGCGCTGACGGCAGGCTTTGTGGGCTCGGGCGATGTAACGCGGCCGGGATTCGGGTGGTTCTTCGGGCGCGATGCGCTGTGGACGATGTATGCGGTGAACAGTTACGGCGACTTCGGGACGGCGAAGCAGGAAATTGAGTTTCTGCTGCGGCATCAGCGGGCGGACGGGAAGATCATGCACGAGCGCTCGCAGACGGCAGGTCAGGTGCCGTGGGCGACGCTGCCATATGAATTTGCCGCGGCGGATTCGACGCCGCTGCTTCTGATGGCGGCTAACGACTATCTGAAGACCAGCGGCGACCAGGGATTCATCGCGTCGATCTGGCCGGAACTGGAGCGCACCTGGAATTTCGAGACGACCCACGACACGGACGGCGACGGGATTTACGACAACTCCCAGGGCACGGGGTGGGTGGAATCGTGGGTGCCGAAGATGCCGCATCAGGAAATCTATCTGGCGGCGCTCGACGAGCAGGCGAGCCTGGCATTTGCGGATCTGGCGCGGGCAACAGGGCACAGCGATCTGGCCGGTGAGGCACAGCAACGGGAGGCGCGCATCGCGAAGACGATCGAGAGCGAGTACTATCTGCCGGACGCGCAGGGATATGCCTTCAGCTGGAATGGCAGCGACGGCGTGGATCGGACGGAGAGCATCTTTCCCGCGGTGGCGTGGTGGGACGGGTCGTACGCGCTGGATCATGCGGACCCGATGATGCAACACTGGGCGGACAGCCACATTTCGACGGACTGGGGCACGCGCATCATCAGCGACCGGACGAGTTTCTACGACCCCATCAGCTACCACCAGGGAACAGTGTGGCCGCTCTATACGGGATGGGTATCGGTGGCGGAGTATCGCGCGGGGCACGCGCTCTCGGGTTATGCGCACCTGATGCAGAATGCGAATCTGACGTGGGCGCAGGATCCGGGCGATGTAACCGAGTTGCTATCGGGGCGCTTCTATCAGGTGCTGGGGCGGAGCACGGCGCATCAACTGTGGTCGTCGGCGATGGTGATTTCGCCGGTGCTGCGCGGGATGTTCGGACTGGAGTGGAACGCGGCGGGGAATACGCTTACGATTTCGCCGCATCTGCCGGCGACATGGAACGAGGCGGCGATCCGGCGGTTGCCTTTCGGCAGCAAGACGGTGGATGTGACGTTCCGGCGGGAGGGCCGCGCGATGCTGGTGCAGGCAAGCGATACGGGGGTCCACCTGGCTTCGCGGATTCGGGGAGCGGAGACGAGGAATGGGGTGCTGCATATTCCGCTGCCGGCAGTCGAAGCGGGGATCGCGGTGCAACCGCCGGAATATGGGTCGGAGACACAACAGATGAAGGTGCTGGAGGAACAATATGGCGATGGTGAGCTTACGCTGCGACTCTCTGCGCCGGGCGGCACGACCCAGATGCTGAGCATCCGGGAGAATGGTGCGGCGCTGAAACTCCTCACGCAGGATGGAGAATTGGATGGAGCGGAAGCGGGGTTGCGGACGTTGCGGGTTCGATTCGCCGAGGGCGATGGGTACGCGGAGAAGACCGTGACGCTGCGCTGGTAACGGTGCGACTCGGGTGAACGGTGCCACGCTGCCGCAGCGTTAGTGCGGCGGGAGCTGGGCAAGGTTGGTGCGGGCCTGCGCATCATCGGGTGCAAGCTGCAAGGCATGCTGAAAATCGGCTCGCGCCTCGCTGCGTCTTCCGGCGCGGGCTTCAAGGACACCGAGATTGTTCCATCCGTCGGCGTCCTGGGGGGCGAGGCGCAGGGCGGCGCGCTGCTCGGCAATGGCTTCCTGCAAATGGCCGGCCGCGGCCAGCACCTGGGAGAGCAGGGCGTGGAGGTCGGCATTGTTGGGCGCGAGATGTTCGGCTTCACGCAACTGCTGCAGCGCGTCGTCGGGGCGCGCGGACTGCGCAAAAGCCATAGCGAGCCGCTCGCGGGTGTCGAGGTCGCCGGGATTCTCAGTGGCCGCGGCGGAGAGAGGATCGATGGCGTCCTGGGGGCGGCCTGAGGCGATGGCGATCTCACCGAGGTGGTAGTGCGCGGTGAAATTCCGGGGATCGAGCGCGAGCGCGGCTTTGAATTCCGATGCGGCGGATGGGTCGTCTCCTTCGCCGACGAGCGCGAGGCCTAGCCCATTGTGGGTGGCCGGATCATTCGGGCAATGCTGCAACAGAGTGCGGAAGTCGCGGCCCGCGTCGCGGAACTGCGAGCCATTCAGTTCGAGGCTCGCCAGATTAAAGCGTGGATCGCAGGCATCGGGCTCGACGGCAAGGGCATCGCGGAAAGATTGTTCGGCGCCGGGTGCGTCACCGGATTTGTCCAGCACCGCGCCGAGACTGTTCAGAGTGCGGGCATCGTTGGGACGATCGCGCAGAATCGTGCGATAAGCCTCGGCGGCCTGCACATTCTGGCCGAGGCCCGCTTCCGCAGACGCGAGATTATAAAGAGCGATCGGATCGCGGGGCTGGACGCGCACGCGATGCTCCATCCAGGCCCGTTCGAGCAGGAGACGCGGGTCAGGACCTCCTTTCGGAAAATTGACGGGCAAAACCTGAACCCAAAGATGCGCCATTTCGTCGACGGAGCGGTTGCCGGCGCGCGCGCGAACGGGCGGCGAGTTCGGATTGTGGATGTTCTGGTCCGAGTTGTCGTAGAGGTAATGCATGTGCAGCACCGATCCGCGCGGAAGAGAGACAGGAGTGCGATAGCGGTAGACGGACTGGCGATCGATGTCCCAGTTGGGAATGCGGATCAGCCATTTCTTTTGGCCGTTCGGCAGGATGGCCCAGCCTTCGAGCACGTGGCCGAGGTAGTGGGCGTGGGGATAGATACCGAGGACCTCGACGTCGACCGGCAAGCGCAGCTCATCCTGCACGACGAAATTGCGATCACCGGCGGGGACGTCGAGCTGGTTATCAGCGTCAAGCTCGAGCAACATCGGATGAGTCGTTGGTGGCTTATCAGTGAAATACAAGCCAACCTGCGCGTCGATGACCTCGGGCTTGCCGCTGGGCTTCAGGTGCATGTTGAGGATGAGGTCGTTGCCGGGATCGAGCCGCCACGACATTCCAGGCGGTTCCACGAGCACGGGTGTATCCGGTTTCCAGAATAGAAAATGGCTGTCGGGATCGAAAGTGTTGCCGCTATCAAGATCGAGCTCCATCCCCGGCACTCCGTCCTTCCAGTCACCAGGGTGCGCGTGGCGGAACGATGCGGTGCGATCGATGAGCACGTTGGCATGGTGCACGACCTGTGGCGTCCCGGGCAGGATCTCCATGGCGCGGATGAAGTGGGTTTGCGCGAGCGGATACGGCATGACAAAATTGCGAAACACGTCTGTGCCGGACGCTTTCAGAATCCAGGGGTGCTGGACGGAGAGGATCAGGTCGGGCTTCCCCATTTGCCAGGTCGCGTCGTAATGCGGCGCGGGGGGCGCCTCGGCTGGATCGCCCTCTGGCGTACCGGACTCAACCCATTTGCGAATGAGCGCCAGGTCTTCGGCGTTGAGACGGCGGTCACCGGCGAAATCGCCGTAGCCGGGAGCGGGAAGCCAGGGAGGCATGTAATGCGACTGCGTGACGTCGAGGATCTGCGGCGCGTGACGGCGAGCCTCAGCCCAGGAGAGCAGGCTGAAAGGTCCTGCTCCGCCCGGATGATGACACATGGCGCAGTTGCGGTAGACGATGGGCGCGATCTGACGATTCCACGTGACAGGAGCCTCCGCGGCGCGCGTTGCGGGTGGAGGGGCAGACCAAGCGACGTTGGCGCAGGCTGCCAGCGCGAGCGAAGCTGAGAGCAAAATTCTCATGGCTCGCTGCGCGGCACGATGGAGCAGCCGACGGACGGTCCGCCTGGCGCGGGAATGGGATGGCCCGAAGTGAGAGCGCGAAGCGCAGTCTCCAGCTCGTGTTTATCGGCGAAAGGGCGTTCCTGCCCGAGTGAGAGGTAGCGGTCGTCGATTCGCCCGCGATACACCTCTCGCAGCGCGTCTTTTGTGGGAACAAAGACGGCGACTTCCGGCGTGATGGTCGCGTGCGCCATGGTGGTCAGGCGCTGTTGCGTATCGAGAATCGTGTCGCCGTGAATATCGAACTGCTGCTGATGGTGGCGAACAACCTCCGGTGTGTCCTCAGGATTGGGATAGACCCACCAGAAGCGGACCCCTTCCGGCGCGAACTCACGATCGAGCCGCTCGATCTCCGGGATGTAACGATTGCAGATCGGGCAATCGGAAGCGGCGAAGAACAGAACAATGGCGCGCGATCCGGGAGACGCGAGTCGATCGACAGGACGGCCATCGAGATCGACACCGAAGGGCTGCGCCGCATAGGCAGAGGTCCAACCACACATTAGCAAAACCATCCATGCGCGTAACGCCATTCTTTAGCCACGGTAGCACGTCAAAGTTCGCGATGGAGTTCCCGGAGCGCTCAATCGATTCACACGCTGAGATACTCGTGACTTATATCCTCATTTGTCGCATCGAGCATCAGAGTTGTTCGCAGTTTCCGGTCCGGCGACTTGACAATGATCATTCTGTTTGCCTACAGTCGCTGCCGCAGTCAAAAAACTCGGTTGCTAAGTCCTGCGGCTTTTCCCCAGTTCCCCGCGGTCGAACGTCCGCCGCAAGCCGCAATTAGAACGCAAACGCATACCACAACAGCTGTATGCAAGTCAGCAACTCAGGCGCGGCCATCTGCAGTGCGAGAGGCCGCTTTCGGCTTTTGTACTGACAACCATACTGAATTTGCGGTCATCATTGCCATTTGCAAAACAATCGGGACGGGAGCGCAGCTCCCCGGCAGTTGCATTTTTGGGAGGCATTTATGAAATTTGCAAGGCTCGCAGTAGCCTGTGCGGCGGCCGCCGCGTTATGTTTCTCCGGCCAATTGAATGCGCAGGCCGTCTATGGCTCCATCAACGGAACGGTGACCGATAATACCGGCGCGGTCGTTCCCAACGCGTCCATCACGGTGACCGACGTTTCCAAGGGAACCTCGATTGAGGTGAAATCCAATGCCTCCGGTGAGTACCTCGCCGAGCATCTCATCCCGGACACCTACAACGTGAAAGTGGAGGCCCAGGGATTTCAAACTTTTGAGGCCACCGGAGTTCTGGTCCAGGCGGATACTTCACCCAAAATCGATGCGGCGCTCAAAGTCGGAGCGGCGACCCAAACCGTCAACGTAAGTGCGGATACGATTCCGGAGCTGAAGACGGACCGCGCCGATGTGGCAACCGAGTTCACGACCAGCGAGGTGGAAAACCTTCCCATTCCGGATCGCAATTTCGCGAACCTGCAGTTGTTGCTGCCCGGCGCGCAATCGCTGAGCTGGAACCACGCGGCGGATGAAAACCCGCAGGCCAGCAAGCAAATCCAGGTGGACGGCCAGGCATTCGGCGGGGTTGCGTATCAACTGGATGGCACCGACAACCAGGATCCGATTCTCGGTATTATCGTCATCAACCCGCCGCTGGATGCGATCTCAGAAACGAAGATCACCACGCAGAATTTCGACGCGGAGTTCGGCAAAGCGGTGTCGTCGTTCATTTCCGCGCAGACCAAATCCGGGTCGAACACCTTCCACGGCAGCGCGTTCGATTATCGCGAGAGCAGCGCGAACCTCGGCACCGATCCTTATACGCAGTTTCCGGGAACGAGATTTCCTCCGGGACTGAAGAACCAGTTTGGCGGCTCGATCGGCGGACCCTTCCTCAAGGACCGGCTGTTCGGGTTCTTCGATTATCAGGGCGTGCGGCAGAAGGTGGGCACGGCGGACAATGCGACCGTTCCGACGGCGCACCTGGTATCAACTTGTCTTAGCCCCAGCGGGTGCGATTTCAGCGAATACGCGCTTGGCATCCTGGGCAGCGCCACCGCCCCTCTGGTCTATCAGCAGACGTCGGGCGGATCAGTGCCGTATCCGGGCAACGTCATTCCAGCCTCGCAGCTCTCCACTCAAGCTCTGGCTCTGCTGAAACTGCTGCAACCCTACGCTCCGAACACCGGGGGCACGGTCGCGGCCGGGAGCCTGAACGGTCTGAAGGATAACTATTCAGCCAGCGGCACGGGCCTGTTCAATAACAACCAGTGGGATCTGCGGGTGGACGACACGCTGTCGCAGTCGATGCACGCATTCACGCGCTTCAGCCGGTTCACCGATGTGCTCTCGGGCACGACGATGTTCGGAGACGCGGGAGGGCCAGGATTCGGGATCGGCGGCTACGGCGGCGTTTCCCAGGGCGCCGATGACAGCCTCGCGGCGGGCATGGACATCTCGGTAAATCCGACGCTGCTGACCGACTGGCGCATTGGCTACTACCGCTACAACGTCATCGATCACAAGTACGACCAGAACACAGAGTTTGCGAATCAGCTCAACATTCCCGGCATGAATATTGCGGGCAACGCCTTCACCGGCGGGGCGCCCGGATTCAATGTCGCGGATGCGGACCGGTCGGGCAACCAGGGACCTAACAACCCGACAGGGGGTGGCGCGGAGTACGGGTCAGGGCTGAACATCACCCGCTGCAACTGCCCGCTGACTGAGCGCGAAGATCAGTTCCAGGTGGTCAATAACTGGACCAAAATCTTCGGGAATCATGCCTATAAGTTCGGCGTCGATCTTCGCTATGGGCGCAACCTGCGCGTGCCCAGCGACTCGGATCGCACCGGTCTTCTCAACTTTAGTCCAGGGCCGACCTCCAACGGCGGCAGCACGGGCGGACTGGGTATGGCCAGCTTTTTGCTGGGAGATGTGAGCAGTTTCAACCGCTATGTCAGCGTTTCGACTAACGCCAAGGAATTCCAGAAGCGCGACTTCTTCTACGTCCAGGATACCTGGCGGCCCAAACCATCGCTGACCATCAATTACGGCTTGCGCTATGAGATGTATTTCCCTGAATCGGTGAATGGCAAGGGCAATGGCGCTCTGATGGAATTAAACGGAGGCGCAGGAGGATATTCGACCGACGGCTACCTGCGGGTTGCGGGCTACGGGAGCGTTCCCACCAACATGGGGTGGGGCGGCGCTACCAACGCCTGGAATCCCCGCATCGGGATCGCATGGGCGCCGGATTCGAAGACCGTGATTCGGACCGGTTATGGGCGCAGCTTCGATCTGGGTGTATTCGGATCGATCTTCGGGCACGTGGTTACCCAAAATCTGCCGGTTCTCGCCAATCAGTCGGTCAGCGCGCCAACCACCACAGGCTCCGCCTTTACTCTGACCACGGGGCCACCTGCCAATGTATTTCCCACCGTGCCTTCTGACGGACTGCTGCCTGCGCCAGGCTTTAATGTCAGTCCCAAGGCTCGTCCCAACACCCTGCGCCTACCCACCCTCGACGCGTGGAATTTGAGCGTCCAGCGCGCGATCACACCTACGCTATCCGTAACTCTCGCCTACGTGGGCAATAAGGGCACGCATAACCTGAGCGCCGGCGACGGCAACAATACGAACCCCAACGAGGCGGGCATCTTTCTGCCTTCCGAGTTCAGTGTCAATGGCTCGACGCTGCATTATGACGGCAGCGTACCCGGTGGCACGATTGCGGCGAACGGTGGGACTTCCACCTCAAACTTCCTTTCCCGCTTTTATGGCGGCGGGGCGGCGGCGTGTACGAATGCCAGCTACCAGGCGCAACTAATGTCTCAGAAGGAGCCGTTCATCACTCCCGGCATGTGCGGCTGGACGCAGGGCATTTCCTATTACGGCGACGACCAGAATACCGAGTTCGACGCTCTGGATGCCACCGTGGCCAAGCAATACACGCACGGACTGTCGTTCAACGCACAGTATGCGTGGCAACGGTCGTTTAACTACAACTCCGGTTATGCCACCTGGAATAAAGCTGCGACTCGGGGTCCGGACGACTGGCTGCGCACACAACAGTTTGTCGTCTACGGTCTTTACCAGCTGCCGTTTGGCAAAAACCAGATGTGGGGCAGCGGCGTGCCGCGCTGGGAAGATGAGGTCATCGGCGGATGGCAGTTCAGTCCCGTGCTGAACTGGTCGAATGGCCTGCCATTCTCACTGGGCCTGGGAGGGGGATGCGGCGCTTCGGTTCCAGGCAGCGCGCCGTGTTACCCAGTCGGTGATAAGGGTAGCCTGCATACCAGTCTGAGCAGCTTTAATCCGGTGACGCATTCGCGCACCTTCTTTAGCTCCTCATCCACAACCGGCTTTAAGGAGGCAGGACTGGACCAAATCGGCAACGTGGGCAGAAACACCTACTTTGGACCGGGGTACTTTAACGGCGATCTGTCGCTGCAGAAGAATTTCCCGATCCATGAGGCGATACTGGCGCAGTTCCGGGTCGATGCGTTCAATGGCTTCAACCACATCAACCCGGGTAATCCGTCAACCGCCCAGACAGGGTCGGACGGAACGATCACCAGCGAGCCGGCGCTGGGCATCTACACGAACCCACGCCAGATGCAGTTCTCCCTGCGCGTGCAGTTCTGATCTGACTGTGTCCCCAGTCTCGGAGGGGAGCTCGTCTCCCCTCCGGATGCTCCGCAGGAGTAAACTTCCCGCATCATGTGCCGGGCTCCCCTGTGTTTTCCCCTCTCGCTGCTTGCTGTGAGTGTGTTCGCCATGGCCCAGAATGATGCCGCAGCGGGGCCGCCGTC
>JBAVUB010000630.1:0-15939 GCA_049696575.1 Acidobacteriaceae bacterium
GGTACCCGCTCGAGCGCGTGCTCAAGGCCCACTTTGAAGAGCAGATATTCAATTCCGATGACCAAGAGCTCCAGGAATAGAGAAAGCAACCACCCGAGCGGGTATCCAAGCACCAGGGTGACCGCATTGACAATCGCGGTTGCCTTGACTGTGTTCCACCATGCGGTTCTCAACCTCTGCCGCAAATAAACTGCTTCGATCACAATTACGGGAACAAGGAATAGCAGCACCACTGGGTATGCAATCGGCAGCATCGGAATGCCCGCATCCGCGTGCGCGGCAAGCGGGAAGAGAACGGTCGTTGCACCGATCAGCAGAGCAGATGAAGCTTTCCTGTCTGACATTTGCCTGGGATCATACACTGGCCCGACTTAGTCCTACTCCACCGGTGCCATCCGCGCCGTGAAGTGCCGCAGAAACGGCGCCTCATACGTCAGCCGCATCCCTCGGATCTTCTCCCGGTTCTTCCAGACCTCCAGGATCACCTCGACCAGGTAATCGATGTGGCTCTGTGTGTAGACGCGCCGCGGAATCGCCAGCCGCACCAGATCCATCTGCGCCGCTCCTGCGAACATCAGCGTGCCAATCTCCACCGACCGCACGCCGCCTTCGAGATACAGCTCACACGCCAACGCTACGCCAGGAAACTGCTCCGGCGGAATGTGGGGCAAGAAGGCCCGAGCGTCGAGATAAATCGCGTGCCCGCCTGGTGGCTGCACAATCGGCACGCCGGCAGCGGCAATGTGATTCCCCAGGTACGCCGTTGAGGCGATCCGATAGCGCAGATAATCCTCCTCGAGCGCCTCCTGTACGCCCACCGCTATCGCCTCCAGATCGCGACCTGCCAATCCGCCATAGGTCGGATAGCCCTCCGTCAGGATCAGCAAATCCTTCTCCTGCTGTGCCAGCTTGTCGTCATTCGTGCACAGAAACCCGCCAATATTCGCCATGCCGTCCTTCTTCGCGGACATGGTGCACCCGTCTCCATAGCGGAACATCTCCTGCGCAATCTCTTTCGGCGTCTTGTGTTCGTATCCTTTCTCGCGCAGCTTGATGAACCAGGCATTCTCGGCGAACCGGCATGCGTCGAAATAGAGGGGAATGCCTGCCCGCCGGCAAACCGCGCTCACGGCGCGCACATTTTCCATCGAAACCGGCTGGCCGCCTCCGGAGTTATTTGTAACCGTGAGCATCACTAAAGGAATCCGCTCGCGCCCCACCCGCGCGATCAGCGCCTCCAGAGCCGCCACATCCATGTTTCCTTTGAAAGGCGCTGACAACGCCGGCTGCCGCCCTTCCTCTGTCAGCAAATCCACCGCTTCCGCCCCGGTAAACTCGACATTCGCTCGGGTCGTGTCGAAATGCGTGTTGTTCGGCACTACCGAGTCTTTCCTGCACAGTACGCCGAACAGAATTCGCTCTGCGGCCCGTCCCTGATGCGTCGGAATGACGTGCTTATAACCAAAAATCTCCTGAACCGAATCGCGGAACCGAACGAAGCTCCGGCTGCCCGCATAGCTCTCGTCGCCCTCCATGATCGCCGCCCACTGATGCGTGGACATCGCTCCCGTCCCGGAATCGGTGAGCAGATCGATCAGCACATCGTCGGCCGGCAGCAGAAACATGTTGTAGTGCGCGGCCTTCAGCAGCTTCTCGCGCTGCGCCCGGGTGGTCCAGCGAATCGGCTCCACGCTCTTGATGCGGAACGGCTCGATAATCGTCTTGATGGCCACGTCACAACTCCCATGGTTCGTGAAACAGATTCGTCGTCACGCAGTGTACAGGGATGACCTGGCAAATCGGGCATCGGCGCCCTCCGAGGTTCCATTTACGCGGGCCTTATCGTGAACCGTCGTTATCGGGCCGCCACGACAAAGGAAAGGGCGGATCGGAGCCCGGCGTCGTGAACCTGACCACTGCCCTCATCGCGAAGAACGGCCGCCATTACTGCGTGAGCGCTACCTGGAACAACGACGCTTCCCTTGAGCACAGCAGGTTCTTCACGCTCTATGAAGGTGTACTCAGTTCGCCAGCTGCCGAAGCGGCGAACGAGTGATGCACCTGGATGCGGAAGTCGGATCTGCCACTCCCTACGGAGTTTTGAACGTCCGAAACAGCAACATGCACCCCGTAAGCGCCAACAGGAGATACGAAAGTCGATTCGCCACCAGGATGGCAGGTTTGATATCGCCGTCGTAGCGCAGCAAATCATACCAGTCGAACACCCACGACTTGAGAATCCGCGTCAGCAGATACGAGGGAATCAGAAGCGTCACGAACATCGCCATAATCAACCAGACCTGACCGTGGGTTCCCGCCCAGTCTGGAAACAGCTTCTGACACACCCACAGCGGCACAAACTGCATATCGCTGAATACGCCGGACTGGCCGCCAGGAAAGCCGGCCCACGAATCCAGAATCTTGTACAAGAGCCACGCCAGCGGAAATCCGAGTCCTGTCGCCGCAGTATTCACAGTAGTCACCGCGATCAGCGTTCGGCGCAATCGTGTTCGCAGACGAGCCTGCAGATAAATCACTTCAATGATGATTACCAGCAGCAGAAAAAACAGCATGGTCTCGAATGTCACCGGCAACATGGGAATGCCGGCGTCGGCTCGAGCCGTCGCCGGACAGCAAGCCAGAACTGCCGCCGTCAGCACTACTCCGGCGACGCTGCCCCTGGTTTTCGGTAACATGGCCGGAATCATACCATCGGGTCACCAGAGGAGAATTGCACTTGAGTGTCAGTCATCGTGTCATTGTGGTTTCCTGCTCCGCACTACTTTTCGCAGGGACTGGTGTTGCCCACTCTTCCGGTCCCACACCGAAACGGCCGGCGCAGTCAGCCCCGTCCTCGACCGTCCAGGCTCCTGCGCGGCCGGACATCGACTGGGCCGCTTACAACGGTAATGTCGACGGCCAGCACTACTCTGCGCTCGCGCTCATTAATCGCACCAATGTTGCCCAGCTCCAGGTAGCCTGGCAGTTCGACACGGGAGAAAAAGGCAACCTGGAAACCAATCCCCTTGTCGTCGGACGCGTCCTCTTCGGCTCGACCTACTCAGGGAAAGTCATCGCCCTCGATGGCGCCAGAGGCAAACTGCTCTGGACTTTCGACTCCGGAGTCAAAAACAGCCAGCCTTCGCGAGGCTTCGCATACTGGACCGACGGCAAGAACGCCCGGCTTTTTGCGGGCGTGCTGAACTTCCTCTACGCGCTCGACCCAGCCACCGGTAAACCCATCCTCGACTTTGGCGAGGACGGCCGCATCGATCTCCGCAAGGGCTTGCGCGGCGATTTCGAACAGCAATCTGTGGCACTCACCACTCCCGGCATCATCTACAAGGACCTCATCATCGTCGGTGGCCGCGACCCCGAAACCCATCCCGCACCTCCTGGCGACATTCGCGCTTTCGATGTCCGCACCGGCGCTCTGCGCTGGACCTTCCACACCATCCCGCGTCCCGGCGAATTTGGTTACGACAGCTGGCCGCCTGACGCCTGGAAAGATGCGGGCGCCGCGAATAACTGGGCTGGCATGACCCTCGACGCCCAGCGCGGAATCCTTTATGTTCCCACTGGAAGCGCGGTTTTTGATTTTTACGGAGGCGACCGCATCGGCAACGACCTATTCGCTGACACGCTGCTCGCCCTCGATGCCGCCACCGGCAAGCGCCTCTGGCACTTTCAGGGCGTGCATCACGACATCTGGGATCGTGACTTTCCCGCGCCGCCTGCGCTCGTCACCGTCGAGCACGACGGCCAGCGGATCGACGCTGTGGCGCAGACCACCAAGCAGGGTGTCGTTTACCTCTTCGATCGCGTCACCGGCACGCCGCTTTTTCCCATCGAGGAACACGCCTATCCGCCCAGCGACGTCCCTGGCGAAGCGACCTCGCCCACGCAACCCATGCCCGTTGCGCCCGCTCCCTATGCGCGGCAGCGTCTCACGGAAGACACCCTGACCAGCCGCACGCCCGCCGCCCACGATTGGGCTCTGCAGACCTTCCGCACTTTTCGCAGCGACGGCCAGTTCATCCCTTTCGGCGTCGACCGCCAAACCATCGTCTTCCCCGGCTTCGATGGCGGCGCAGAATGGGGTGGTCCTGCGGTTGATCCTGTTACCGGCGTTCTTTACGTCAACGCCAACGAAATGGCGTGGACTGGTGGCCTGACGCCTTATAACCCGAACGCCGGCGCAGGCGCGAAAACCTATCAGGCCCAGTGCTCGATCTGTCATGGGGTCAACCGCACCGGCTCGCCGCCCGCTTTCCCATCGCTGGTTGGCGTCACCACGCGACTCACGGACGCGCAGATTACCGAGGTGATCACTCACGGTCGTGGCCGGATGATGGCGCTGCCCAGCGTTGATGCGGCCAAAATTGCCGAACTTCTCGACTACCTCAAGTCCTCCGGCTCTGCCGCTTCGGAACACGCGACCGATGCGATGCCCGGTGGTCCCAATATGCAATACGCCTTCACCGGTTACCGCAAATTCCTCGACCCCGACGGTTATCCCGCCATCGCGCCGCCCTGGGGAACGCTCAGCGCGATCGACCTGAACACCGGCAAGTATCTCTGGAAGATTCCGCTGGGCGAATATCCGGCGCTTGCCGCGCAGGGAATTCCCAACACCGGCTCGGAAAACTACGGTGGACCCATCCTCACGGCTGGCGGCGTGCTCTTCATCGGCGCAACCTCGTACGACCGCAAATTTCGCGCTTTTGACAGCAGCACCGGCAAGCTTCTCTGGGAAACCGAGCTGCCTTTTGCTGCCGGAGCTACGCCTGCGACTTACTCCATTGACGGCAAACAGTATGTCGTGATCGCGGCCAGTGGAGGACGCGATCCCAAATCGCCTTCAGGCGGCGCTTACATCGCGTTTTCGCTGCCCTGAACCAGGTTTCCAAACCATGGAGTGTCGCCGCGCAGGCCAACTCCGCGACGACGCCCTGGCATCTCAAATCCGTGTCCACCAGACTTAGGACAAATTTCCCCTCTGGAGCCGCTATGCAATTTCCACGGTTCTCAGCCTCTCTCCCGCGCTGCCTAACCGCCGTCGCGATACTCTCGCTCCTCGCCTCCTCATTCGCGCTGCGCGCTCAGGAGCCGATCCAGAATCAGGACACGAATCAGGACACGCACCTCGTCACCGCGCTGCAACTGCAGCAACAGGTCCAGGAATCGACTGCGACGAGGCAAAAAGAAATCCAGAATCTGACCCAGTTCCTGTCCACGCCGACGGCTGAAAAGGCCATGAAGGATGCCAAGATCGATCCGGCGCAGGTGAAGACGGCGATCCCAAGCCTTTCCGATGCTGAGCTGGCCGATCTCTCGGCGCGCGCCGATCACGCGCAGCACGACTTTGCCGCCGGCATGTTGAGCACCACTACGTTGCTGCTGATCATCCTCGTTCTGGTCGCGGTCATTCTCATTGCGGTCATTCGCTGATCCTGTGTCTCGATTCGGTCTGGTAACCCTTCTGCTGACGGCGGTCCTCGCAGCCGGAGCGCAAATCGAGCAGGCAGTCTGGATCGATGTGCCCTTCATTCCCCAACCGCGCGATGGATGTGGCGCCGCGTCGCTGGCCATGCTCATGCAGTACTGGGCGCATCAGCAGGGCCAACTGGCTTCCCCAGACAGCGACGTTGCAACCATCCAGCATCGGCTCTATGCGCCTACGGCACACGGCATTCTCGCCTCCTCGATGCAGTCGTATCTTCGCGCCCACGGCTACAAGGTCTTCGCGCTCGATGGCCAATGGAGCGACCTCGAAGCCCAGATCCAAAAAGGCCGGCCTCTGATCGTCGCGCTGCGTCCACAGGGTCAATCCGAGCTGCATTATGTTGTAGTCGACGGCATTGACCCGTCGCGTGGACTGGTGATGATGAACGATCCCGCGCAGCGCAAACTGCTGTCTCAGGAGCGTGCCGCATTCGAGAAAGACTGGAGCGCGACCGACCACTGGATGCTGCTCGCTGTCCCCGCACTCGCGCACTGATTCTCGCTGGCATTGCGATGTGCATCGGCGCCCTGCATGCGCAAACCTCCGATGCGGCGATCCAACGGCTTTTCACGCAGCAAAACTGGCCGGAGATCGTTCGCCTCGCGCCAACGCTGCCGGCGCGCGACGCGGAAACGAATTTTGCCTACGGCCTGGCACTCGCCCATCTCCATCGCCTCCGCGAAGCCCACCAGATTCTTCTCGAAGGCCGTCGTCAGCGACCCACCGACAAACGGTTTCCCGAAGAACTTGGTGGAGTTGCCTTTGAGCAGAAGCAATATCCCGAAGCTGCTCGCTGGCTGGGCAACGCCCTGCGCTTCGACCCCAACGATGCCTATGCCGACAACTTCCTCGCCACCGTCTACTTTCTCTCCGGCAATCTCGACGCCGCGCTGCAGTACTGGAACCGCGTCCAGAAGCCTTCGATCGCCGCTCTCGATTTCGATCCTCACCTGCGTGTGCATCGCCTTCTGCTCGACCGCGCCTTCGCCTTTTCGCCGGCCGCCGTTCTACGCGAGCCGCAACTCCTCACGACGGAAACGCGCCTCGACGCTCTCGGCATCTTCCCCAGTTACACGATCCATCTTGACGCGCGTTCCGATGGCGGCTTTGACGCGGTCTTCCGTGCCCAGGAACAAAACGGCTTCGGTTCGAACGCTTTTGAGGCGCTGCTCTCGACTTTTGGCGGCGCGCCTTACGCAACCCTCTACCCCAGTTACCTGAACATCGATCGTTCCGCGATCAATTTCGACTCACTTCTGCGCTGGGATGCGCAAAAACGCCGCGCCTGGCTCTCGCTTTCCTCGCCGCTCGATGGCCTGCCGCAATGGCATTGGCAGATTTCGACCGATCTGCGCAATGAGAACTGGACCATCCGCCGTTCCTTCACCGGAACGGCTCCCATCTTGGGATCGCTCAATCTCGAACGCGAGGCCGTCGACGCATCTCTCACGTCTCTGCGCACAGGAAGATTCCAGTGGTCGGTTGGCGGCGAGCTGTCGCACCGGACCTTTCGTGACGTTGTTCAGGGCTCAGCGTTGACGCCTTCGATCCTCATCCCTGGCTTCGAACTGAAGCAACTTTCCACCGTCAACGCCCGCCTGCTCCAGCTTCCCGAACGCCGCTTCACCGTTGCCGCTGGCGGCAGCTCTGATTTCTCCCGCACCTTCAACACGCCTTCGTATCTCTCCGAAAACCTCCAGGGTTCTGCCCTCGCTCGATGGCTCCCGCCAATGCAGGGCGACAAGTACGAACTGACCCAGCAACTCCGCGCCGGCAAAATCTTCGGCACGGCTCCTTTCGACGACCTTTTCCTGTTCGGTATGGATCGCGACGACACCAATCTCTGGATGCGTGGCCACATTGCCACGCGCGACGGACGCAAAGGCAGCGCGCCCATCGGCAACGCCTATCTCCTCTCCAACACCGATTTCTACCGCCGCATTTACGGCAACGGCCTCATCGCCGTTCACGCCGGCCCGTTGCTCGACATGGGCCGCATGGCCGCGCTCACTTCCGGCCTCTCAGCGGATCAGTGGCTTTTCGACGCTGGAATCGAAGCCCGCCTCACGGTGCTGCACACCAGCGTGGTTCTCAGCTATGGCCGGGATTTGCGATCCGGCGCGAATGCCTTCTTCGGGACGCTCAGTCCCCGTCAGAATCTGCTGCCCTGAATTTCCCCGTTCAGCGTTCCACCTCGGCCCAACTGAATGCGCCGGGAAAATGCTCGAAATCCGCCGGTTTGTCCCGTTCCAGGTAGATCGAAAGGATGTCGAACCGCGTTTCGACCTCACGGTTCGGAAGCTGCCGCAGGTAATGTCGTGCCAGCCGCCGCAGTACGCGGCGCTTGCGAGGATCGACAGCCATTTGCGCTGGAGCGACGGCGCGCATGGTGCGGGTCTTGACCTCGACGAAACACAGCGTATCGCCGTGCCACGCGATCAGGTCGAGATCGCCCGGTGCTCGCGAGGAATGCCAGCTGCGCGCTACGACCACGTAGCCGCGGCGCATAAGCCAGAAAAACGCGGCACGCTCGCCCTCGATGCCAGTAGTGAGGTGAGCGGCGCGTTCTGGACGGCGACGCGCGGCCGCGCGCTCCAGAGCATTGATCGTCGACTGCATGAGATTCACGCGAAATTGGAGGAGCACGCCCGCTATTTTCAGTCGTCGACCGTCGCCTCGCAATGAACCTTCGTCACCGCGACATCACCAAAGTGCCAGCGTTCAGCGATCAGGGTACAGCGTTCAGGAAATGCGCATCCCCTACCCCTCTCGATTTCTTTAAGTGTGTGATTTTAAAGAGTAGCCAGTAGCCGGTAGCCTGTAGCCCCGCCAGGCCTACCCCCACGTTTTTGTTAAGTGTATGATTTCAGGCGATTTCCTGAGGCCCTCTGGGGCTAATTAGTTGAAAATGGGTCAGGTATGCAATCAAGTTTTCCACATTCAGGAAAACCAGCTGGGAGCCGGGAGCTGATGCCGCAGTGCACCCCGAATCCTACAGCGTGACCGGGGACACTGCATTGGTCGCAGGGTTGTGCTAAACAGCCCGTGTCGTTCCCCGAAGAGCCTATCCTTCGCGTGATACCCGGCCCTCCGCCGAATCGACGGGGAGGGTTGTCATGGGATCGCAATCATCCGTAGTGGAGTCAATCGTTCCCCAGGCAGAGGACGAATGGACCCGGGTGTCCGGCGGATTTTACGCGTGCCCGATATGCAAGCAGGATCTGGAACCCGCGCAGGACGGGCTTTGCTGCCGTGTGTGCGCGCGGACCTACCCCATTGTGGACGGGATTCCGGACTTCATCGTGGTCAATCTCGAGGAGAGCAGGAACTTTACCCTGCATCGGGTTGGAAAGAGCGACTCCGGGGCAGCGATGAACTTCGCGGTATCCATCTATGAAACCTGGGTGTATCCGATGGTGTGCAACCTGTATGGCGGATGGCGGAGCACGAGCTTAAAACAGCTGGCCCGTGACGTCGCCGCGATTGTGGGATCACGCGACGGTCTCATTCTGGATGTGGGCTGCGGTCCGGGAACGTACGGACGCCGCATGGCTTCTGCGTCAAGGACGGTGGTTGGCGTCGATATCTGCATGAGCATGCTGCGGGAGGGCGTCCGTTATGTCGAAAGGGGACATATTCCCAACGTTCACTTCGCCCGTGCCACGGTGGAGGCGCTGCCGTTCCGGGCGGGCCTGTTCGACGCCGCCATCTGCGCAGGATCGCTGAACCATTTCTCCGACACGGTGCTGGCATTGCGGGAGATTGGCCGCACCATGAAAGCCGGAGCGCCATTAGCGGTGATGTGCTTTGCCGCCATCGAGTCGGGCCTGATGAAATACAAATCGATCCGCGACAGCGCGGAGAAACGTGGCGGTCACGTCGACAGCGTCGCGGTTCTGGAGCGCTATGTGGGGGAAGCGGGTTTTGAGGACTTTTCCTGCCACGCGTATGGCTCCATCGTGGTGTTCAGCGCCCGCAGGAGAGATTCATTCCAAATCCCCGGCGGCAAGACAGAGATCCGCGCATGACCGATCAGAAAATCTACCGCATCGCGGGGATCAGTGCCCTGGCGGGCATTGCAACCTTCTTCATCGAATTCCCGTTCTACCTGGTCCGCACCAATTTCCCCGGCCTGTCCGGGTCCAGCCAGTACCCCGATTACGCCGTCCGCAACGCGACGAACATCATGAGCTGCATCTTCCTCGATCTCATCATTCTCACGCTCATGATGATCTTCTTTGCGGGCGTCGGTCACCTGATCCGCCAGGCCAATCCGCAACATGAGTGGCTTGCCAGTCTCTTCTTCGGCGTCGGCCTGGTCTACGTGACGCTCACGTTCGTTGCCGACTCCTTCCAGGCCTCCATCGTCATCGACGCCTTCGATCTTCCCGCCGATGGCGTCATCATGCGCGCGATGACGGAGAGCACGTTGCTGTTGTACGGCTCCATCGCCCTCTGGCTGATGGCGGTTTTTATGGCCATCCTCAGTTACGTCACTCTCCTGAGCGGCGCTCTTCCAGGATGGTCCGCGTGGGTCGGCTATGGGTGTGCGCTCGTCTGCCTGGCCTTCGTTCCGACCATGTTCGTGCACCACGTCGATATGTTCGGCCTTTACAACCCAGCCTGCCTGGGGGCCCAGGCCTTTGCCAATGGCTTCCCGCTGGCGGTGTGGATGGTGGTCATCGGCATCCTGATGCTGCGCAAGCACGCACCCGTGCCGGTATAGAACCTAACCTCTAAGCGCTCCGCAGTTGCGCCAGCCGATGTACGAGGGACGCGCTGAGGGAGGCTTGGGCGGTTTCGTCGAGCTTGTGGCCGGAGGTGGTGAGATAGAAGACGTCGATGGCCGCTTCACCTTCGGTGTCGATGAGCGCGACTTCGATGTTGCAGCCGCAGGAGGCGAGGCTGAGGGCGATTTCGCGCAGCAGGCCGGGCGTATCCTGGGTGACGATCTGGAGCAGCGTGCTGTGCGAGGAGGCTTCGTTGTCGAATTCGAGCCGCGTTTCCACCGTCACCTTCGGCCGCGCCGGCTTCAGCTTGCGCGCTCGCAGCAGCTCTTCAACGGAGACTTTGTGCTTGACCGCGTCGCGGATGTTCTGCAGAAAGCGGTCGATCTCCGATGCGTTCAGCTCGAGGGTGCGGTAGGTATCCGTGAACTGAAACGTGTCGACGATGATGCCGGCGGCGTTGGAGAAGGCGTCGGCCTTGACGATGTTCATGCCCCATGCTGAGAGGACGCCAGCCATATCGGCAAAGAGGCCGGGACGGTCGGGCGTGACAAGGGTGATTTCGTTCACCTGACGCAGAGCGCGATAGGCGAGCTGGACCTTATCCTCGCGCAGCTTCATCGCCATTTGGAAATGCGCAGCGATCTGTTCCGGAGCGCGAATGCTGAGGTAGCGCTGCGGCAAGCCTTCGAGGAAGGCGCGCAGTTCGTCCAATGGAACCGGCGTCTGCGACGAAGTGGCGCCTGGCGTGACAGCGGGAATGAGCGCGACGATGCGGCTGAAGAAGGCCGGATCGGCGGAAGCGTGGTAGCGAATCTCGTCGACGCTGCGATCGAGGAAGTTCGACGCGCTCATGTAGAGCTGCCAGAGGCTCTCGGCTTTCCACGGCGTGAGCGCTTCGGGGGAGACGGCGCGGATGTCGGCGTAAGTCATGAGCGTGAGCATCTTGAGCTGGGGCTGGGTTGCGACTTTTTCCGCGAAGGCGCGAATGGTTTCCGCGTCGAAGATGTCACGGCGCATGGCAGAGGACATTTCAAGATGGTTGTGGATGACGCGGCGGACGGTTTCGCGTTCTTCGGCGTCGAGTTCGAGACGTGAGAAGAGGCTTTCGCTGAGCTCGACGCTGTTGCTGGCGTGATTGCCGGTGCGGCGCGCTTTGCCGGTGTCGTGCATGAGGAGGGCGAGGAAGAAAAGGTCGAGGCGATCGATTTCAGGCAGCAAACCGGCGAGGCGCTTTTCCCATTCATGCTGCGGCTGGCGCAGGCGGTGGACGTTGTCGATGACGTGGAAGGTGTGCTCGTCGACCGTGTAGCGGTGCCAGGTGTCGCGGATGACGAGGGACTCGATGCCGTGAAACTCGGGGATGATGAGCTCGAGGATGCCGAGCGCGTGCATGGTGCGCAGCGCATGCGCAGCCCAGGGACCGAGGAGAACTTCGCGCAGGCAGTTCCAGAGGAACGGGCCTTCGGGCATCTGCACGGCGAGGATGGGAAGCGCGTCGGCGATGCGGTCTTCCGCGGCAAAGCTGAGACGATAGCCGTGCTTGGCCATGAGGCCGAACACCTGGAGCACGCTGTCGGCGTCATTGACGGTGGTGCCTTCGGCGAGGTCGAGGCGGCCGTCATCGAGGAAGAAGTCGGTTCCGGCGACGGGAACGCGCTTGCGGCGGAATTGCTTGTAGAAGGAGCGGCGCGGCGGCGGAACGGCGTCGATGAGCAGCGAGGCGCGGCGATAGACGGTGCGCGCCTGACGATACCAGGTGCGCATCCAGTACGCGGGATCGGAAGTGCCGCGGGTTTCGAGGCCGATGGAGCGCTCGGCGGCTTCGTCCTGGGCGTGCCAGTCAAGGGTGTTGTCGTCGCGGCCGGAACGGTAATGGAGAAAACATCGGACGGCGGACAGAAAGTCGTACGCGGATTCCGGCTCGTCGTGGGTGCCGTAGAAATCGTCGGCGGCGGAACGAGGCCAGGCTTTGTTCGCCTGGATGGAGTTGAGCAGGGTGAGCCACTGTGCGAGGTGATAGTCGCGCAGGCCGCCTGGTGTTTCTTTGACGTTGGGCTCGACGTGGAAGATGGTGTCGCCATATTTGGCGTGGCGGGCGCGAGCCATTTCGGCGAGGTTCTGGACAATGGTGTCCCATTCGCGCAGGACGACCGAGGGGAGCAGCTCGGTTTCAAATTTGGCGTAGAGCGCGCGGCTGCCGGTGAGGTAGCGGCGATCGAGCAGGGAGACGGTGAATTCGAGATTGTCGGGGTGGACGCGCTCGGTCTCTTTGAGGGTGCGGGTGACGGGGCTGGCGCGCAGGCCGATGTCCCACATGGCCTGAGTGCAGGCGCGGATCTGGTCGCGATAGGCGGGCTCGACTTTTTCGTTGGCGCAAAGGAAGAGCACATCGACGTCGGAGCAGGGGAAGAGCTCGCGGCGTCCGAAACCGCCGGTAGCGACGAGGGCGATGTCGTCCTGGGGCGTGACGGGAGCGACGTGTTCCCAGAGATGGCGCAGCAGGGTGCCGACGATCTGGGAGCGGCGGCGAATGACGGCGGAGCCGTCGCCGTTGCGCTCGAAGCTCTGACGCAGCTGGGTGGAGTCGTCCTGATAGCGACTGCGGAGACGCGTGAGAGTGAGCGGCTCAGTGATCATGAAGAAGCGTTCAGCGTACAGCGTTCGGGGTTGCAGCCGGTGTTACGGAAACACGCACCCAGGACGCAAAGAAAACGCGCCGCGTTCCAACCGAGAACGGCGAGTTGCGCCAAACCAGAAATGCCCGAGCGAATTCGGACCGCGCGGGCGAAAAATCAGAGAGCGGAAGGGCCGCGCTCGTCGTTGCGGATGCGAATGGCGTCGTCGATTTTGGAGACGAAAATTTTGCCGTCGCCGATTTTGCCGGTGCGCGCCGAAGCGAGGATGGCCTGGATGGCTTTGTCGGCCATTTCGTCGCGGACCACCATCTCGATCTTGATTTTAGGCAGGAGGTCGACGGTGTATTCGCGGCCGCGATAGAACTCGGTGTGGCCCTTCTGGCGGCCGTGACCGCGGGCCTCGAGGATGGTCATGCCTTCGATGCCTGCTTCGAGCAGGGCGTCCTTCACTGCGTCCAGCTTGGAGGGTTGAATGACAGCTTCGATCTTTTGCATTGGCGCTCGAGTCCTGGCTGAATTCTGAGTATACGTTGGTTGATTAGGAACCGAAGTCGTAGCCTTCTTCGCCGTGCTGAGTAATGTCCAAACCTTCGATTTCGTCTTCGCGGGTCACGCGCAGGCCGATGACCATGTCGACGAGCTTGAGCAGGATGAGAGTGCCGACGATGGAGAGCGCCCAGGCGATGGCGACACCGATGAACTGGTTGAGGACCTGATGCCAGTTGCCCTCGATTCCGCCGGTCGGTTTTCCGGGGCCGTACACGGGATTGATGGCGCTGGAAGCGAAAACGCCGGTGAGGATGGCGCCGACGCTGCCGCCTGCGCCATGCACGCCGAAAGCGTCGAGGGAATCGTCGTAGCCGAACCAGCCCTTGACGGTAGTGACCATGAGGAAGCAGACGACGCCGGCGACGACTCCGATGATGAGGGCCGACATGGGCTGCACGAAACCGGAAGCAGGGGTGATGGCGACGAGTCCGGCGACTGCGCCGGAAATGGCGCCGAGGGCGCTGGGCTTGCCGTTACGAATCCACTCGGCGACGCTCCAGCCTATGGCGGCAGCGGCGGTAGCGAAGTGGGTGTTGACGAAGGCGCTGGTGGCGAGGCCGCTGGCGTTGACTGCGGAGCCGGCGTTGAAGCCGAACCAGCCGACCCACAGCAGGCAGGCTCCGATGAAGCTGAGGACGACGGAGTGCGGCGGGGACGGTTCTTTGGGATAGCCGACGCGCTTGCCGAGATAGAGCGCGCAGACCAGCGCGGAGACGCCGGAGGTGACGTGAACGACGGTGCCGCCGGCAAAGTCGAGACAGGGAACCTTGCCGTTGAGGGAGGCGTTGAGGAATCCGCCTTTGCCCCAGACCATGTGCGCCATGGGTGAGTAGACGACGATGGCCCAGAGGGTGAGGAAGAGGCACATCGCGCTGAATTTCATGCGCTCGGCGAAGGCTCCGGTGATGAGCGCCGGCGTGATGATGGCGAACATGAGCTGGTAGATCATGTAGGTCTGCGCCGGGATGGTGGGAGCGTAATCGGGATCGGGGTTGAGGCCGACGCCGTGCATAAAGGCGTTGTGGAGTCCGCCGATGAAGGCATTGCCGGAACCGAAGGCGAGGCTGTAGCTGACGAGCGCCCAGAGCACGGTGATGATGCACATCATGGCGAAGCTCTGCATCATCGTGGAGAGGACGTTCTTGCGACGGACGAGGCCGCCGTAGAAGAGGGCGAGGCCAGGGCCGGTCATCATGAGGACCAGCGCGGCGCTGGTGAGCATCCAGGCGTTATCGCCGGAAGAGACGGCGGGCGCGGCGGGCGTTTGGGCCAGCGCGGCAGAGGCGCAGAGAAGAGGGAAAAGGCAAAGCAACCGAATCAGACGACGAGGGTGCATATAACTCCGCGGGGATGCGACGGAAATATGTCACGACGGGGTGACCGGTGAGGCGCGGGGCGATCATCCCGGCGCCTGAATGGATTGGGAACGAGCGTGGAACGGAATACCTTGGAATTCACTTTTACATATTTTTCGCAAATCGAAAACAGAGAAATGCAAAGGCGGGCGGGACGCGGCGTGGTGGCTGGAAGGGCGTTTCTCTAGGCGGGACTGGAAAATCGGGAGGAGGCTGCGAGCGGCTGATTCAACGCGCAAGGTTGGATATAGTGGAAGTATGGCGGAGACGTTGCGGGATCGGCGACTGTTTGGAACGCTGGAAAGCAGCGCGAAGAACCGGGAGAAGGTTCTGGAGGCGAGCTACGGCTACGAGCAGCCGGACGGCATTTTTCTGACCACGGTGGATGCGGCGATCAACTGGGTGCGCAAGAGCTCGATTTGGCCAATGACGTTCGGTCTGGCGTGCTGCGCGATCGAGATGATGTCGATGGGGGCGTCGCGATTCGATTTGGCGCGGTTTGGCATGGAGGTGTTTCGCCCCTCGCCGCGGCAATCGGATCTGATGGTGATAGCGGGGCGGGTTTCGTGGAAGATGGCGCCGGTGATCCGGCGGCTTTACGACCAGATGCCGGAACCGAAGTGGGTGATTTCGATGGGCGCGTGTGCGACCTCGGGGGGCGTTTTCAACAACTATGCGCTGGTCCAGGGGGTCAATCAGGTGATTCCGGTCGATGTATATGTGCCGGGGTGCCCGCCGCGGCCGGAGCAATTGCTATATGCGATCACCTTGCTCCAGGAGAAGATTCAGCACGAGCACGGAAGCCTGAAAAGGGTTCTGAACTTGCAATAGGGGCAGGGTTTTAGTAGCTTTGTATTCAACAGGAAGCGCCTGCGGCCAGAGAACGGCCGTGAATTCCCCCACAAAAAGATTGTTTACCCGTTAACGCTGGAGGAACAGCGCGGGTTAACCGTTCCGATACTGTCGGAGATTTTGCCGCTCGTGGTGGGCAACTTATTGAAATAATTGCATTCTAAGCAAGTTGGTTCCTGTCGTCACTTTATTGCCGTTTGGCGTTGTTTTGTTGCGGAAGGTTTTGTCCGGTTCCCTCCCCGGTAGCCACTCCGGATTTGTGAGAAAGTGGCGCGGGCTTTGCGCAGGTTTTTTCAGCAATCATTCAGTGA
>JBAVUB010000631.1:0-2989 GCA_049696575.1 Acidobacteriaceae bacterium
GCGCTGCTGGAGCAGGCCAAGGAGCAGCTGCGGACGCTGGAACGGGAGCGCGAGCAGGTGCGGCAGCGGGTAGAACGGCTGCTGAAGCAGATCGACGAGATTGCGTGACCATGCCAGAAAACGACAACGCGATTACGGTGGAGATTTACGACCAGACGTACCGGCTGCACGGCAACGACCGCGAGTACGTGGAGCGGCTAGCGGCGACCGTCGACGGAAAGATGCGTGCGGTTGCGGCACAGGGGCGGACGGTGGATTCGCTGCGGGTTGCGGTGCTGGCGGCGCTGAATCTGGCGGATGAGCTGGCGCGGCTGGAGGAGCGATCGGCGTCGGCAGTGAGTACCGAGGACAGCGTGGCTTCGATGCGGAGCCGGGCGCATTCGCTGAGCGGGTTGCTGGACGAGGTGCTGGGGGAAGAGCGCAAGGCGGGATAAAGGCAGCCCGTAGCCGTTAGCCTGTAGCGGATGGCTCGTAGCTCTCGCCGGTCGATGATGAGGACGGCTGGTGCTCCAGGTCAAGGTTTCTTTCGGGCTCCCAATTCACAGCAAGAAGAGGTCGAGTGACACGCGCGAACGCGCTTGAGCTGCAGCGTCCATACCTGATTCATGGGCTGGTGCTGCTCATCGGGTGGGGCACGTATCTGCTGGACCGAGATGACGTCCTGTGGCGCTTCATCCGGCATTCCCCTGACTCTCGGCTGCCGGAGCACGTCGGGTTCGGTGGTGCGGCGGGGGCAATCGGGATCGGTATCCTGCTGGGCTGCTGGAGAACGGATCGGGACTACGGGGCGGAAGGATGGACGCCGGGGGTGATCCGAAGAAGGTGTGCGGGGGAAATTCTGCACGGGATCGGGCTGGCTTCGCTGGTGCCGGTGGCGGGCTTTGTTCTGATCGTTGGCGGAGAGGCGATCCGCAGCGTGCGTTACGCCCGGCTGAAATTACAGATCGCGCGGGAGGACGGCGGCGGAGTGCCAGGCGGAATACCGATTACGGCGCCGCCTGGCCCGGCGTGGAAATGGTTGATGCTGAGCCAGGGGGGCATGTGGTGCGCCTTTGTCTCGATGGTCATCTTCAGCATCATTCTGATCGACCATGCGGCGGACCGTATGTTTGGGATCACGATGCTGGTTTCTATCGCTACGCGCGCGGCTCTGCCGCTCGACAACTTCACGCGCGAAAACCACGCGAGCTGAGGCACCGGCGCTGTATTTGTGACAAGCGGCTATGGGAGCGGGCGCGGTGGCGTGCTATATTTTGCGGACCCTCGCTCGAAAAGGATTCGCACGATGAAGAGAATTGTCTTTTTGCTGTTACTGAGCCTTTCGGCTGGCGCGTTTGCACAGAGCAAGCAACCACCGACGACACTGCGCGGCGTTCTGCTGGAGCAGCTGCACACCACGCACGATCAGGAAGACTGGTTCGTGCCTGCGAAGATCGCGGTGGCCGGACTGACGGCAGAGCAGGCGAAATGGATGCCGCCGGGCGGCGGGCATTCTGTGGGCCAGCTGGCGTATCACATCTGGTACTGGGACAACCGGTCGCTGCAGCAGTTCAAGGGGGAGAAGCCGGCGCCGTTTGACGGAAACAACAACGAAACGTTCACCGACTTCAATGCGGCGCAGTGGGAAGACCTGCAGAAGAAGCTGGATCAGGTGCTGACGGACTGGGAAAAGGCGGTGGAGAGCGCCGACGATGCGAAGCTGGCGGCGAACGCGTCGCTGATCGCGCATGTGGGAGCGCACAACGCGTACCACATTGGGCAAATTCTCTACGTCCGCAAGCTTGAGGGGGTTTGGGATCCGGGCAAGGGCGTGAAATAACAAGCTGATTTCGGGCGCGGAGCGATCCAATCGCGCGGGCGTGGTCGTATATCTGACAGTATGCGACCGCGTTCGATTCCTTTCGCTGTACTGCTAACTTTGTTTCTCGCCGGACTTGCCCTGGGTGAGACGCCGGAAGCACAACTCTCATGGCAGCCGTGGTCCGATGGGGTGTTCGCGCAGGCGCGGGCGGAGCACAAGTTCGTGCTGCTGGATCTGGAGGCGGTGTGGTGCCACTGGTGTCACGTGATGGACGACGTGACGTACAAGGACCCCATCGTGGTGCGGCTGCTGAGGGAACATTATTTGCTGGTCAAGGTCGATCAGGATGCGCGACCGGATATTTCGAATCGCTACCAGGATTATGGCTGGCCGGCGACGGTAGTGTTCGCGGGCGATGGGTCGGAGATCGTCAAGCGGCAGGGGTATATTCCACCGCGGCCGATGTCGTCGATGCTGCAGGCGATCATCGACGATCCGTCACCGGGGCCGAGCGTAGTGAAGGAAGCGGCGTTTCACCCAGCGGCGACGTCGGCGATCCCGGTGGCGCTGCTCGAACGCGTGCGGGCGGGATATGAGAAGCAATATGACAAGGCTGCCGCGGGGTGGGGTTTTGGGCACAAGTATCTCGATGGTGACTCGGTGGAGTACGCGATGCGGCTGGACGCGAGGGGGAATGCGGTTCTGGGTAAACGCGCTGCCGATACGCTGCACGACGCAACGGCGCTGATCGATCCGGTGTGGGGCGGGATGTATCAGTATTCGGTGGATGGGGTGTGGACGGAGCCGCATTTTGAGAAGCTGATTTCGATTCAGGCGGTGGCGCTGCGGGAATACTCGCTGGCGTATGCGCAGACGCAGAACCGCGAGGACCTGAGCGCGGCGGAATTGGTACATCGGTATGTGACGAATTTTCTGATGTCGCCGGCCACGGGCGCGTTTTATGTTTCGCAGGATGCGGATTTGCATGACGGGCAGGAGAATGAGCCCTATTTCAAGCTGTCGGACGGCGATCGCCGGAAGCAGGGGATTCCGCGCATCGATCAGCATGTTTATGCGCGTGAGAACGGATGGATGATCGGGTCGGTGTGCGTGTATTACGCGGCTACGGGCGATGGTGCGGCTTTGGCGGAGGCGCAGCGCGCCGCGCGATGGGTGGCGGCCCACCGC
>JBAVUB010000632.1:0-2568 GCA_049696575.1 Acidobacteriaceae bacterium
CTCGTGCACGGTGTCCACAAACGCCCGCAGTATCCGCGAGCGAGACGGATGCCGCAGCTTGCGCAGCGCCTTTGCCTCGATCTGGCGGATGCGCTCGCGCGTCACCTGGAAGCTTTGTCCCACTTCCTCCAGCGTGTGCTCCGACCCATCCTCCAGCCCGAAACGCATCTTCACCACGCGCTCTTCGCGCGGCGTCAGCGTGCGCAGCACCTGCGACGTGTACTCCTTCAGGTTCACGCTGATCACGGCATCGGAAGGCGAAACCGCCTGGCGATCCTCGATGAAATCGCCCAGATGCGAATCCTCTTCCTCGCCAATCGGCGTCTCCAGCGAAATCGGCTCCTGCGCGATCTTCAGCACCTTGCGCACTTTCGCCACAGGAATATCCATCCGCTTCGCAATCTCTTCCGAAGTCGGCTCGCGTCCCAGCTCCTGCACCAGCTGCCGCGACGTCCGGATCAGCTTGTTGATCGTTTCGATCATGTGCACCGGGATGCGGATCGTCCTCGCCTGGTCCGCAATCGCGCGCGTGATCGCCTGCCGAATCCACCACGTCGCGTACGTCGAGAATTTGTAACCGCGGCGGTACTCAAATTTGTCCACCGCCTTCATCAGCCCGATGTTGCCTTCCTGAATCAGGTCGAGGAATTGCAGCCCGCGATTCGTGTACTTCTTCGCGATCGAAACAACCAGGCGCAGGTTCGCTTCAATCAGCTCCCGCTTCGCCTGTTCCGCGTCCATATCGCCCTGGATCATCTCGCGCTGCGTGCGCTTGAGCTCCGCGATCGCAACGCCCGCCTCTTCTTCCAGCTTTTCCAGGTCGATCTTGCAGTTCTTCTGCTGCCTCCGGTATTCCTTCTTCAGTTCTTCGCTGCGCGACTGTTCATACTTCCCGTCGAGCGAGCGAATCTGCCGCTCCAGCGTCCGCATCGCCTCGACCGTCTTGTTCACCTTGTCCAGCAGCCGCTTCCGCTCCTGGTTGGTGTACTTCAGCTCGCGCACAATCCGCGAAACCAGCACCTTCTCCCGCGCAATGTTCCAGCGCAGCCGGCGGTGCTCCCGCGGCTTCGCCTTCTGCGTGATCGTCGCCAGCTTCTCCTCGAGCATCTGCGACTTTTTCTGGTGCTTCACCAGCGTGTCGGTGCGCGTAACCGTCTGCCGCACCCGCGCCTGCACCACCTCTTCCGTCAGCTCCTCATCGTCGAAGATGACGATTTCCTTGATGTTCCGCACGCCGCGTTTCAGATCCTCGCCCAGCGCGGTAATTTCGCGAATCACCACCGGCGAACGCGAAATCGCCTTCAGCACGCGCATCTGCCCGCGCTCGATCCTGCGCGCGATCTCCACTTCGCCCTCGCGCGTCAGCAGCGGAACCGTGCCCATCTCGCGCAGATACATGCGGACGGGATCGTTTGTCTTTTCCAGTGTGCCCGGCGTCAGGTCGAGCTCGACGTCCTCACCCTCTTCGGGTTCGAAGTCGTCTCTCTCCGTGCCGCCGATCTTCGGGCCGCCCTCGAGAATGTCGATTCCCTGCGTGCCGATAGTGGTTATCAGATCGTCGAGATCGTCGGGCGAGTTCACGTCGCCCGGAAGAAGGTCGTTGACCTCGTTGTAGGTCAGATACCCCTTCTCCTTGCCCGCATCGATCAGCTTCTGAATGTCTGCGTCGTATTTGTCGTCAATCGCCAAGCGGATGGGTCCCCTCGCGTGAATTTCGGATCTGTTTCACCTGGAGTGGACGAGGTGCGGTCAGGGCCATAAGAGGCAAAAGCCGGTTCGGCTCAATGGCCGACAGGCATAGGGCGCACGTCTCCCCGGGATGTCCAGATTACCATAAAAACGCCTAACCCCGGCAATTTCTGCCGTTTCGGGCCGTTTTAACCTGCAAAGGTCGAGCTTTTTTGGCAGATCCTCACCTATTTAGATGTGGAAATCCCCAAATTGTTTCATTCCGAAGTATTCCAAGGTACTCTGCAGCCCCTTCCCAAGCCCTCCCAGGTACCTACCAAACAGGCGGCAAACGTCACGGCCGACATCAAGCCCACTCAACCCGCACTCAGAGCCGCGACCTCGTAATCCTCCACCGAAGGAATCGTAAACTCCACCGCATTCCCTCTCACCTGGAACGGAATCTCCTTCTCCGCGCGCAGCAACTCCACCCGCTTCACGCTTCGACCCGCCGGCAACTGCAACCGCACCCGCTGCTCGCCACTGGGGTATACCTCCCGCAGCCATCCCCGATGCGTATTCGGATTCGTGTAGTTCAGCACATGCACCGCGAACCCCGGCTCCGTCTCCCATGCAAACGCCTCAATCAGCCCATCGCCTTCAATCCGCACCGGCGCGCCGTCGCCGGCAACCCAGCGAATCGTGTTCTGCAGCAACCGGCTCAGGTCCGTGTTGCCCGCGATCCACAAGCTGTGCTCGATGTTCCCCGGAAAATACGCCGTCCGGCTCCGGCCCCGCTCCCGCAGCACCACGGCCGGCTCCGTCGTCTGCCGCACAGGAGGATAAGAAAGCTCCGGCGGATACGCCACGAATCCCGGCACCACCGTCAGCACCGGATTC
>JBAVUB010000633.1:0-3412 GCA_049696575.1 Acidobacteriaceae bacterium
GTCCGCTGCGTCCACGGATCGCCCAGCGATGAGGACGAATATGTGCTGACCGTGCGCGACGCCTGGCCGGCGCTCGATGCGACCGATGCGCGTATCACGTTCTTTGGGCACACCCACATCCAGGGCGGCTTTGCCACCAACGGCGACGAGTGGTTCCGCCTGGCTCCGCAGTACGCGATGCACCGGCCTGGCCACGGCGGGTCGCACGAAGAAGCCGAAGAGTTCGAGTTCGAGATCCACGAGGGCGCGCGCTATCTGCTCAATCCAGGATCGGTGGGTCAGCCCCGGGACGGCGACTGGCGCGCGGCGTTTGCGCTCTACGACGATGCGCAGAAGACGATGACCTGGTATCGCGTGCCGTATGACGTAAAAGAAGCCCAGGAGCGGATTCTGCAGGCCGGCCTGCCGGATCGGCTGGCCGCGCGTCTGCGCGATGGACGATAAGGCTCATCGCTGTCGAACCGACGAATCAGTTCCACGCGAGGAGAGTTACCGGAGAATCGGCTCCGCCGAGTTTTCGGTAGAAGCTGGACCCTGACGTTACTCGACCAGGGTGCCCCGGACAATGGTTTCGTGGGTTAGGACACACTTCCAGCCGCCGTCTTCCCACTTCAAAACGTCGGTCTGGACCTCTTTGACAGACCAATCCTTATGATTCAACGTGCCCGAGAGTGAGAGTTTAAAGGTTACCGTTGCGACGTCACCGTAGACGCGCACGCGGGCATTCGCAAGGTCCGGCTCGTAGGTCTTTCTCGTAAAGGTGCCGTCCTTGATCGCAGCGCAGACGCTCTCCCTTTCTCCGGCACCCTCGCCGATGCCGCCAAATCCATTCACGACTGCCCAGTCCGGGTCCAGTAAGCGGCAGAATCCGTCCGAATCGTTGGTCAGCATTGCCTTTCCCAGTTCTTTTTCCGCCTCGAGCAGATTTTCTTTGGTTGGCCTGTCGTTGGTCTGGCCAGATGCAGCCCTTGCGCCAGGGGCCATGAACATCCCCGCAGATGCAAGGAGTAAACAACCACTCATCAAGAGGGCTCTGCCCTTCGTTGTTCGCATCGTTTCCATTCCTATTCGCTTTGCGAGCATCTGGTCGTAATTGAAGCCGCCGTGTTGTCTGGCAGCCTTCAACTGGAGTTACGCAGCCTCGATAACCGCGAGTACCACGTGAAACTTTCTGACGGCTCCGAACACCGTCCAGCAGCTATGCCCGCCGACTTGAAAAATGGCTGGCTCCGCAAAAGCGGAGTGACACGCCGGCGTTAAGTCGAAGGCTACTTCTGCCCAGCGCTTACTGCGGACGGGAAGCTGGACTGTGCGCCGAAATAGCACTCAATGGATTCCAACTTTCCGTTCCTGATTCGAAGGTACTCCACATTCCGGAACGGTTTACCGTTCTTGGTGTAGCAAAGATACTTCACAAAAGCGTCGTCCGGACCGGTGCTGATTCGCTCCAGCTCAAAATGTCCGATGAGATCGACCTGGGTGTCCCAGCATTGCGTCTTGAATCTGCTTTTGCTGATGTGGTCGTCGCCGGCCGCGCTGCTGAAGGTGAAGTCGTCGGCGAGCAGGGCATTGAATGTGTCAAGGTCCTTGTTTCCCCACGCACCGTACCATCTACGGACGAGATCCTCATTCGCCGAGTTTTGTCCTCTCGATGCGCTGGCCATTTCCGCTCCCGGCAGAGCCACTGCGCCCATCAGCGCGCACCCTCCCGCTGCCAACAGCCTCCTGCGCGACACCGTCATCCTCGCCATGGTTTGTTCTCCTTTTCATACTGCGATGTTCGGGTCCTGGTCACGCTGACACTGACGTACGAACAGGTTGGTACGTAACGGCCTGCAACAACAGACGGAAGTCAATGCCCTCAGCCCAACTTGCCTGTACCCGGCGCTCGAAGAGTACCGAGCCAGCTCACGATATTCCTGATCCCCACATTCCACACCTTCGCGTCCTGGGCGTTCTTTGCCAGCACTTCGTAGCCTTCGACCAGCGCGATCAAAAAGCTCGCAGTCTCCTCCGGAACCAGGTCGCGGCGGACGGTTCCCGCATGCTGCCCCTCGCGCAAAGCGGTGGCAATGCCTTCCTGCCAGGCCTTGAAAATTCTCTCCAGCCGCTTTCGGAATTGTTCGTTGAGCTGAGACATCTCCTGGGTGAGATTGACCAGCGGGCAGCCGCGCTTCACATCCCGTGGCCGAGAAGGGATCGCCTGTACGATACCGATCAAAGCATCGACAGGGTTCTTGTCTTTGCTCTGTTCCAGAGGACGCATCCACCGGTCTCTGGTGATTTCTGCGACGATCTCCTCGATAATGGCATTGCCCAGAGCTTCCTTGCTCTCGAAGTGGTGGTAGAGCGCTCCTTTGGTGACGTTGGTGGCGGCGAGAATCGTATCGATCCCGGCGCTCTGGAACCCGTAGCGGTGAACCTCGCGATAGGCTGACTGCAACAAACGCTGGCGCGTGCCCTCAGGATCGCGCAGCCTTGCCGCGCTGCGTTGCAGCTTCTTCGGCGCCACCAACATACCAGCCAGTATGTACGGGGCCCGCACAGGAAGTCAAGGGGGTGGTTTGTCGCCCGATTCGGAGCTGGCATGACGGGGGTCAAAACAACGAAGGCGGCGGACGGTGAAGCAGCGGACCGCGTATAGACAAGCGATCGGCGAAAAGCGGCGATTTGAGGCGGTACAAAAGTGCGGACCCCATGCCCCCATCCCCCCCTCCTCCGGGGGCTGGCGACGTACGCATTTGATTCCATTGGGGCGGCGATTTTTGGAGGGCATGCCTGTATTTGAGTAAGCAGTTGTTTGTGAGCAAGCATTTTGTTTTGTGATGCGCAGGTTGTAGGTTGGCCATGGGTGGCCGCTATCTATTTGCATGGAAAGTAGAAGTTGTCGATGCATTTGGTTCCAGGATACTTAGCATCTGGTTGCAGAGGGCGTCGAGTTGCTCGGGGGAGAGGTGCTCGGAGCGGACGGCTTCGACGGTGGCTGTCGCGCGCGGGGTCAGCGGAGGGTTCCGCAAGGCAGCCGGGCTGGCGACGGGAGGGGAAGCGCGCAGGTTAACTTCGGCTTCGTCGAGACGGTCGATGGCCACGGTGACGGCGGTGCTGGCGCGGGTGTAGGCGGCGCGGTGGCGACGGGAGAGCCTGCGAACGATGATGGGCAGAAGTTCGCTGAGGACTGCCTGGGTTTGCCGGAGAACAATATCGAGTTCCGCGGCGCGGAGGCGCTCGACCCAGGAGGTCATTTGCCGGTCAAAGTCGGGGTCTTCCTCGAGGAGACGGCGGCGACGACGGGAGGGTCGGTGAGCGGGGCAGAGGGCCTGTCCGCGTTTGGGGATGCGACGGCATTTGCGACCGTTTGTACAAATATGGGTGCACTCTTCGACCATGGGAGGCTCCTTTGGGCAAAAGAAAA
>JBAVUB010000634.1:0-2022 GCA_049696575.1 Acidobacteriaceae bacterium
ACGTTGGAAATCTGATTGCGCACCTGGAACTGCGCCAGATCCTTGAGCTGCGTTTCGTTCAGGCCCTTGCCTTCGAGGGTGACGAGGCAAACGGGCTGGGTAGAAGCCGTGAGGCCGAGTACGACCGGCGGCAGCGTTCCAGGCGGGAGCCGCCGCAGATCGGCCATAGCGAGGTTGGCCACGTTGCTCAGCGCGGCGTTGGGATCGGTCCCCGGTTTGAAGTAAATCTTGATGAGGCTGACCCCGGTGAGGGACCGCGACTCGCTGTGATCCACGTTGGCGGCGAGGGTGAAAAAGCGCTCGAAGGTATTGGTGATATCCGCTTCGATTTGCTCGGGCGGCATGCCGCTGTAGAACGTGGCCACCACCACCACGGGCATGTCGATGTCGGGGAAGAGGTCGACGGGCATGCTGAACAGGTTCACGATGCCCACGATCGTGACGATCAGGCACAGCATGAGGATGAAAAAGGGATAATTCAGCGCAAACTTCGGCATCTTACTGCGTGCCCCCGCTCGCGGCGCTGCTCTCCGCATTCATGTCGATCACGCCTCCGGACTGCGGATCGGTTTCCGAAGCAGGCGTCTTCTCCACCACCGGGGTTACGGCTTCGCCTTCCGCGTATTTTGCCTGCGCGGCCAGAATCACACGATCCCCGGGGTTCAGGCCGGTTTTGATCTCCGCCAGCTGGCTGCCCTCTATGCCCACCTGCACGTTGCGAATGTGCACGCGGTTCGCGGCATCGAGCACGTACACCTGCTGCTGGTTATCGTGCAGCACGATGGCTCCAACCGGCGCCGTCACCACGTTGTCGGCGTGGTTCAGCCCCATCAGAACGTTCGCGTACATGCCCGAGTCGATGGACAGATCGCTGTTGGTCACATCGACTTCGGTCTCCATCGTGCGAGTCTCAAAGTTCAGCTCGCGCGTGAACCGGACCACGGTCCCGGTGAAGGATCGGCCCAGAGCATCCACCCTTACCTTCACCGTGTTGCCGAGGCGGACGTAGCGCACGTAAGCCTCCGGGACCGGCAGCCGCAAGCGCATGACGCCGCTCTGGGCCAGCTTCACGATAGGCAGATCCTGGTTATTGGAGCTCACCCCGGACTGAATCAGCGCGCCGGTATCCGCATAGCGCCAGATAATGACGCCGTCCAGCGGCGCAACCACGTTGGTGTAATCCTCCAGCGCGCTCACCCGCTCGTTGTCGGCTTTGGAGACTTCCATTCCCTTCTGGGCGGCGGCCAGCGATGCTTTGGCCGCATCCACATCCGCGGCGGACGACAGGTCCTTGGCCTGAGCATCGTCCAGCTCCTGCTGCGCCACGAGGCCTGGCTGCGCCTTCGAGGTATCAAGGAGCCGCTGATAGTCGGCTTGCAGCGCCGAGTGTGTGGATTCGGCGCGCCTGACTTCATGCTGCGCGCGCACAATCTCGTCGCTGCTCTGCGCCACTTCGGAAACCGTGCCTTGCAGCTGCGCCTTCAGCTCGGGCACCTCCAGCACCGCCAGGGTTTGCCCCTGATGCACCCGGTCGCCGATGTCGACGTAGATGTGGCGGATGAACCCGGAAACCTTGGGATGGACATCGACGACCTGATAAGGCTGGAATTGCCCGGCCAGGGTCAGCACCTGGTCGATGTTGCCGGTCTGCGCCACGGCCACCTGCGCCGCAGGTGGACCTGGCGCGGCTTCCACCGTCGCGGTTCGGCGATGCCCTCGCCACGCGAGGATGACGATCGCCCCGACGACCACAAGGGCAGAAATGACGATCCATAAGCGCTTACTCATGTCCGGAAACTACCTTCCTGGGAATTAGAGGCCCTGGCCTGAACGAGAATCGACCGGGAAATAAGGCTGTCGCAGTCACGGCGCAGACTTAGGCGGCGCCGCGCATCCGCTGGCGGCTAGCTTAGATGAAGATTAGCGGCGACGAGGAGGGGGGCGAACAAAAAGAGGCGTTAACCGGTTATATCCGGGCGCGCGCCGAAAAGGCGACGGACGCTGCATCCAGCCTCCGATTCC
>JBAVUB010000635.1:0-2550 GCA_049696575.1 Acidobacteriaceae bacterium
GCGCGACCCTGGTCGTGACGCCCGCTGCGCCGCTGGCCCTGGGGCAGCCGGTGACCTGGACGTTTCACTATTCCGGCAAGCTGGAGAGCGATGCGGGCGGTCCGGTGGAAGGACTGAAGCTGGCTTACGTGGGGGAACCGATCAGCTACTTGCTGTATGCGGGCCGCTGGTTCCCGATGACCGGCTATCTCACCGACCGCTTCACGGCGGAAATTCATGTGAAGGCGCCGGCGGGCTACCGGGTGGTCGGAAGCGGCAGCACCGGCAAGCCGAAGGAAGTGGCAGGCGGCGAGCAGGAGTGGGATTTCAAGTGGGATAAGCCTGGATTCCCGGGCACCATCATCGCGGGCAAATTCAACCCGCCGGTCTCCGGCGCAGCGCCCAATATTCACGTCTATACCACCGCCGCGCATAAGGCAGCGACGGCCGATTATGCCAGCACCGCGCTGCGCGAATTCGCCTACTTCACCAGCACCTTTGGCATTCCGGAATCGACCCAGCTCAACGTGGTCGAATTGCCCGACGATACGGTTCCGGTGTTCTGGGCGCCGGAGATCGCCGCGGTGGCCGGCAATCACATCGGCGGCAAGAACGACTTTCGCCTGCTGGCCAACACCATCGCCCACCAGTGGTGGGGCAGCGAAGTGAGCCCGTGCTCGCTCAACGACGCCTGGATCATCAACGGCATGGCGCGCTACGGGGAGCTGATGTATCTGGAAGACGACGCCGGGCACTCGGCGCTCGAAGCCGCGCTTCCGGACGTCGCGGCCAGCGCGCTCGCCTACGACACGATCCCTCTTGCGAGCGCCGGCACGCTTGCGGCGTACTCTCCGCAGTTCCAGTCGATGACGCTCGACAAGGGGGCGCTGGTGTTTCACATGCTGCGCTGGGAAGTGGGCGACGACAGCTTTGAGAAGATCCTGCGCGCGGCTTTATCGCAATACAAAGACAAATGCGTGCGGACCGGCGAATTTGAGCGCGTGGCCGAAGAGCAGTCGCAACAGGCGCTCACGCCCTTCTTCAGCGAATGGCTGGACGGCACCGGCGCGCCGCAGTTCACCGACAAGTACGCCGTTTACCGGCTGGGCAACAACAAAGGCTTCCGCACTATTGGCGAAGTCCAGGGCGATATGGATCTCTTCAACATGCCGATCGATCTGCGCGTGGACACCGAAGGCAAGACGGTGGATAAACGCATCGACGTGGTGGGCACCGACTCGCAATATGTCATCGACACGTTCGGGCGACCGCGGCGGGTCACCATCGATCCGCAGGACTGGGTGCTGAAGAACACGCCGGAGCTCGAGGTGCGGGTCGCGATTCTGCGCGGGCAGCAACTGGCGGCGCAGGGCGATTCAGGCGGCGCGCTGGCGGAGTATCAAAAGGCTCTGAAGGCCAACCCGCAGAGTTCGCTGGCCAGTTACCGGATCGGCGAGTTGCTGTTCACCATGCGCAACTACCAGGCCGCGGTCAACGCGTATCGTGACGCCCTGAATGGCGATGACGAACCCCGCTGGACCGAAGTCTGGGGTCACATTGCCGTCGGCAAGATTTTCGATCTGACCGGACAGCGCGACCGCGCCATCCAGGAGTACCGCCAGGCTCTGCAGACCAACGACAACACAGCGGGCGCGATGAACGAGGCGCGTCACTGGATTCAGACGCCGTATAAGCGGCCGGATACGGATCAGTAGGGCGTAAAGTGAGTTGGTAAGGGCTATTGGCCGTACATTAATCGGGAGACAACCGATGGCGAGCGGTTCCGAATCTGGTCCTGAGCAAGAAAAGAAAAAAGCCATTGAACGGCTGCGCAAGCTGCGGCGTCCATTGCCTCCAGGTTTTGTCTTCAATCGCGAAGAAGCGAATTTGCGGCAGGCCGAGCAGGAAACTACAGTCCCTTATAACTCCCGCCATCCACCAAAATAGTCTGCCCGGTGATGCTGGCTGCCGATTCCGACGCCAGCCAAACGATGGTCGCGGCAACCTCTTCCGGCGTCGCCAGGCGTCCGATCGGAATCTCCTTCTCCAGTTCGCTCATCACCTGCTCCAGAGGAACATTCCGGTTCTTCGCCCGCGTTTCCAGCAGACTTTTCGAGCGGTTGGTGGAGGTCCAGCCCGGCCCGACGTTGTTGATGGTGATGCCGTCTTTGCCGAATTGCCCGGCGAGTGAGCGCACGAGGCCCATGATCCCCGCCCGAATGGTGTTGGAGAGCACCAGTTCCGGAACCGGCTGCTTGACGGTATAAGACGTCAGGGTGACGATCCGGCCCCAGCGCGCCTGCTGCATGTGCGGCAGTACGGCCTGGGCGAAGACGATGGCGCTGCGCAGGTTCAGATGCCAGGCGCGTTCCCAGTCCTCCAGCGTGGTATCGAGGAACGGTTTGGCGGGAGGACCGCCGGCATTCGGCACGCAAACGTCCACGCGTCCAAAGCGCGCATGTGCGGACTCGACAAAGCTGCGAACAGCCGAAGGATCGGCGACATCAAACGCCGCGGTATGCGTCTCGACGCCAAAGCGGCTCCGCGCATCGGCCGCGACCTGATCGAGCT
>JBAVUB010000636.1:0-5566 GCA_049696575.1 Acidobacteriaceae bacterium
GGATGGCGCTGAGGGCGGGGTGATTGCGCAGGCGGCGGCAGACGTCGAGGCCGTCTCCGCCGGGCACCATGATGTCGAGGAGGAAGAGGGCGGGCGCCTGGCGCTCGGCGTCGGGGATGAGACTGGCGGGGGTGGGATAGATGCGGGCCGGAAAGCCAGCGGCTTCCAGGTGATGCTGGATCAGGCGCGCGATATCGGCGTCATCCTCAAGCACAAAGACGGTCTGGCTCAAGTGAGAGGGTCCTTTCCGCGGCACCGGAGCGGGTGGCGCGTACCGCCCTCAGCCTAAACGGGGGCGGGCAAACAGAATGCAAAAGTTGTGTTAATTCGGGCAGGGGGAAACGGCTGTCGAGAGGCGGTCGCTCTCGAATCGCGGCGGAACAATTGCTGCGGGTTGGCCCTTCGGATCGTGCGGTTTGCGGCGTTTTCGGATGTTATACTTCGAGTCGAAGGTATTCCCCGGATTACCCCCAGGACCCAACGCTCAAGCACGATCGACCGTCTGTCCAGGGCGGCAGGTGAGCAAGATTCGTGTCAGGTTCGACGATTCTGTGTATCGACGACGAGGCGCTCGGGCTCGAAATCCGCAAGGCGGTCCTGGAGAGGTCCGGGTACCGGGTGCTGACGGCAGTCGACGGAGCCACGGGATTATCGCTATTCCGGCGCAACACGATCGACGGCGTGGTGCTGGACTACTACATGCCGGAGATGGACGGCGGCGCGGTGGCGGAAGCGATGCGCCGGGAACGGCCGGAAATTCCGATCATGCTGCTTTCCGCGTACATCAATTTGCCCAGTGAAGTGGTCGCGCTGGTGGATGTGACGCTGCTGAAGGGCGAAGGGCCGCAGGAGTTGCTGGAAAAGCTGCGGTCGATGATCGGGAAAACGGATGGGCAAGCGGGCAGCGATGGGCATGCGCCAGGAGGATCGGCGTGAAGCCGCCGGAATTCAATCGGACGCTGCGCCAGCTGGTGGCGCTGCCCATCGTGCTGCTGATCATGATGGCGGGGTTTCTGTTGTGGCAGATTGTGGCGGCCACGCGGGCGCAGAGGGCGCTGGACCACAGCGATCAGGTGACGGCGCAGCTGCAGGAGCTGCAGAACCTGTTTATCGATCAGGAGACGGGGCTGCGGGGGTTCCAGCTGACGGGCGATCCGGTGATGCTGGATCCGTGGAAGGCGGCGGCGGGTCCGATTCAGATTTATTTTGGGAGTTTGCGGACGCTGCTGGCGGGGGACGCCGCGCAGCTTCAGTCGGTGGACCAGCTGCAGAAGCGCTACAGCGAATGGCAGGGATTCGCAGAGGCAGTGCTGCATCAGGACCCGGCGTCGCTGAATGCCGCGGGCATGAACGAGCGCGGCAAGGCGATGATGGACGGGATTCGAGCCACGACGGCGGCGATGCTGAACCACGAGCAGAGCCTGCGCGCGGCGCGATCGAGCTACGCGCGGGAGCTACAGGGGCGGGAGCTGATTTCGCTGCTGGTATCCGCAGTGGTGGTGGGAATCTTTCTGGCGTCGTTCACACGGCAACGGGTTCACGCGGTTTCAGACAGCTATCTGCGGCGCATCGCGGAAATCACGGAACGATCGGAGGCGCTCTACGAGAGCCAGCAATGGTTCCAGACGACGCTGGAATCGATTGGGGACGCGGTGATTGCGTGCGATGAGGGCGGGGCGGTGAGCTTTATGAACGCGGTCTCGGAGAAGCTGACGGGCTGGCCTCTGAGCGAAGCGAAAGGAAAGCCGCTGGAGAGGGTGTTCCACATTGTGAATGAGGAGACGCGGGAGGTCGCGGAGAATCCGGTGGAGAAAGTGCGCCGGCAAAGACAGGTGGTGGGACTGGCGAACCACACGGCGCTGATTGCGCGGGATGGCGGCGAATACCTTATCGACGACAGCGCGGCGCCGATTATGAGCGGGGCGGGCGAGATGATCGGGGTGGTTCTGGTGTTCCGCGATGTGACGGAGGAGCGGCGGATTCACACGGCGCTGGTGGCATCAGAGAAGCTGGCGGTAGCGGGGCGGCTGGCGGCGAGCATCGCGCACGAGATCCATAATCCGCTGGACTCGGTAGCGAACCTGCACTATTTGCTGGAGGGGGAGAGCGACCAGAAGAAGCAGGCAGAATATCTGCGGCTGGCGCAGCAGGAACTGGGGCGGACGATGCAGATCAGCCGGACGATGCTGAGCTTGTATCGGGAGCCGAAGGCGCCAGTGCAGATCGATCTGCGGGAGCTGATCGAAGGGGTGCTGCTGCTGCTGGACCGGCAGGTGCAGCATCAGGGAATCCAGCTGGAGACGAAGATCGCCGGTGAGCTGGCGGTGGAAGGATTTCCGGCGGAACTGCGGCAGGTGTTCACGAATGTGGTGGCGAACGCGATCGAGGCCGCCGGGCCGCGGGGACGCATCCGGATCCGCATGGAGCATGCGGATGGGGCGGAACTGCGCGGCGCGGGAGCCATGATCGAGGTTGCGGACAGCGGGCCGGGCATTCCAGCCGAGGATGCGAAGAAGCTGTTCCAGCCGTTTTTCACCACCAAAGGCGCGAAGGGCACGGGCCTGGGCTTGTGGGTGAGCATGGGCATCGTGGAGAAACACGGGGGAGCCATCACGGTGGTGAAGAGCAGCGATCCGGAGATGCCGGGCGCGTGCATCCAGGTCTTCCTTCCCGCACGGACTCTGGCGCGTGGGGCGGGGCAGCCGGCGGCCTGAGCGGGATTTAACTTCAGAGAATTCGAGCAGGGCGGGCGGAGGTTCGGGCTGCTTCTGCGAGCGCTCGTGGCCGGGCGTTGCTGAGTCAGATTAGTGCGCGTGGCCGTGGTGGTGATGATGGGGCTCGGGCTCCTCGAGGGAGACGAGGCAGCCGTGGGCGACTTCGCAAACGACGTGTTCGAACTGCAGGGTGGTGTGATGGATGCGGAAGCGTTCACGCAGCACGGCGTTGATGCTGGCGAGGATGAGGTTGCTCTCCGAAGGCGGGATGTCGGCAATGGTGACGTGGCTGGCGAGGGCGTGGGTGTTGGAGCCGAGGCTCCAGATATGCAGGTCGTGGACATCCTCGACGCCCTCGATAGCAGCGAGGGTGGCGCGAATCTCGGCGAGGGAGATGCCGCGGGGAGTGCCTTCGAGGAGGATGTTGAGGGTTTCGCGCACGATGGCGATCGACGACCAGAGGATGAGCGCGGCGATGGCGAGGGAGAGCGCGGGATCGATCCAGGTGCGTCCGGTGAGGAGAATGACCAGGCCGCCGACGATGACCGCGGCGGTGGAGAGCGTGTCGCCGAGCATGTGGATGAAGACGCTGCGGATGTTGACATCGTGACTGACGCGCCAGAGCATGGCGGCGATGAGGCCGTTCATGAGCACGCCGGCGGCGGCGACGAACATCATGATGCGCGGCTGGACGGGCGTGGGATGGCTGATGCGGTGGAAGGCTGCGAAGGCGATCCAGCCGGCAATGAGGATGAGCGTGAGCGCGTTGAGAAAGGCGGCGAGGACGCCGGCGCGCTGATAGCCGAAGGTTTTCTGGTCGGTAGCGGGGCGCGTCTGAAACCAGACGGCGACGAAGGAGAGCACGATGGCGAGGGCGTCGGAGGCGTTGTGGCCTGCTTCAGAAACGAGAGCGAGGGAGTGGGCGCGGAGTCCGGCGAGGAGCGTGAGAACGACGTAGGCAATGGTGGCGATGAGGGAAAGGCGCAGCACCCGCTGCATGGCCGCGGTGTTGGCGCCATGAACATGCATATGGGTTCAGTTTATCGCGGGAGAGCGAGGGATCGGAGATCAGGAGACAGGAGACAGGAGAAGCGCTACTGCACGGGGGCGGAAGCGTGGGGCTTGCGCTGTTTCGGCACGGGGCGGGTGGGGACGGAGTCGGCGGTGGTGCGCAGGCCACTCCAGTTCTCGGCGACGACGATGCTGTTTTCCGGGCGGTGGATGTCGTAGCGCACCGAACACGGGAAGCTGAGGCGCAGTTCGGAGGGGTTCACGAAGTCGCGCAGGGTAGTGACTTCCTGTGAGCACTCATAAGCGACGCCGCCGATTTCATATTTGTAGAGGATGAAGCGAATTTCGCGGGGGTGATCGGGTTCGCCGGGAGTTTCCAGTTCGGTGAGGTCGAGGATGGTGCCATCCATGATGCGACCGGTGCGGACGAGCTGGGCGCGGCGCTCGCGCTCGATCTCCTCGGCGCTGGGACGGCGGCGCATGACCAGCCATGTGGTCACCGCGCCAATGCAGGCGACAACAGCGGCAATCGACCCGTACACATGGGGATCGCGCAGTGAAAGGCCGAACATCCAGTGGCTCCGATGAGGAAGGGGTGTTAAGGTGCGCCGACACTTGCAGGATAGCTCAGATTGGCGGATTTGCGACCTGGGGTGAGCGGATTTGCCCCAAAGCGGTAACGTTAGGCTGCGCTATACTCGCTGAAGACATGGTGAAACGCAGGTTTCAAGGAACGGCCGCTTCGGGCGGTCGTTTTTCCGTCAGAGCGGAAGGTTCGCAGCGCCGGGCAGCAAGCGGAGCCGGGGTGCGTGTCCGGTCGACGACGGTGATTTGCGTGCGGCGGGGCAGCGATGTTGTGATGGCCGCCGATGGGCAGGTCACGATGGGCGAGGCGGTTTTCAAGCACACGGCGAAGAAGATCCGGCGGCTGTATCAGGACAAGATTCTGGCGGGTTTTGCAGGCTCGACGGCGGATGCGTTTTCGTTATTCGGCCGCTTTGAGGGCAAGCTGGAGCAGTATGCCGGAAACCTGGGGCGGTCGGCGGTGGAGCTGGCGAAGGATTGGCGCACCGACAAGATGCTGCGGAGTCTGGAAGCGCTGCTGGTGGTTTCGGACCTGAGCCAGACGTTCCTGATCAGCGGGTCGGGGGACGTGATCGAGCCGGATGAGGGGATTGCGGCGATCGGGAGCGGCGGATCGTATGCGCTGGCGGCGGCGCGGGCGCTGATGGAGAACACGGAGATGGGGGCGCGGGATATTGCGGAGAAGGCGCTGCGGATTGCGGGGCAAATCTGCATTTACACGAACGACAAGATCACGATTGAAGAGTTGCATGGGGCAGCCGGTAGCCAGTAGCCGGTAGCTAAGAACAGGGATTAGGGATTAGGAGTAGCGAACAGAGCAAATTATGGCGATTTATTTACCGGGAACCGCGGAAGACCAGGAGCTGTCGCTGGAAGAGCTTACGCCGCGGGAGATCGTGAGCGAGCTGGATAAGTACGTTGTGGGGCAGAAAGCGGCGAAGCGCGCGGTGGCGATCGCGTTGCGCAATCGCATGCGGCGGCAAAAGCTGACGCCCGATCTCGCCGACGAGATCATGCCCAAGAACATCATCATGATTGGGCCGACGGGCGTGGGGAAGACGGAGATTGCCCGGCGGCTGGCGAAGCTGACGAATTCGCCGTTCCTGAAGATTGAGGCTTCGAAGTTCACCGAGGTCGGGTATGTGGGGCGCGATGTAGATTCCATCGTGCGCGACCTGGTGGAGATCGCCATCGACATGGTAAGGGAGGAGAAGCTCGAGGAGGTCGAGGACCGCGCGGAGATGAACGCGGAGGAG
>JBAVUB010000637.1:0-1671 GCA_049696575.1 Acidobacteriaceae bacterium
TTCTCCGGCTGGGCGACTTCGACCGGCCGCGCCGCTTCGCGTTCGAGCGAGCGGCTGACCAGATCCCGAGATCCGAGCCCAACCGCCAGCGCCAGCGCGAAGACAATGCCGCCGAAGAGAATGCCGAATCCCAGCTCGACGATCGCGCCGCCGAGCGCGAGGTGATCGAGCACCATGGCGCCGGTCAGCACCAGGATCATCCAGCGCACGCCCATGCTGAGCAGGCGCGCATAGCTCAAATTGAGATTGACGCCGGTGATGAGCACGCTGCGGGCCACGAAGCGCGCCAGCACATTGCCGGCCAGCAGCAGGATCGCGGCGCCAGCCAAACGCGGAACGTAGCCCAGCATCCAGCCGGAGACGATGTGCTCCGACGTGCCGAGGGCGGAAACGCCCACCACGACTCCGGCAAAGACGAAGCACCAGAAAACGATGCGGCCGACCAGCAGCGATGGCGTCGCGCGCGGGCTCCATTCGGCGATGGCGCTGGCGCCACCGCGCATGCGCTCGTCGAAATGCAGGGCGGTGAGGATGCGGCGTACGAGCAGCGCGACCAGCCATCCGATGAGGAGAAAGAACAGGAAGGCGGCGATAAAGGCGAGGATGCCGGGGAGCAGCGTGGCGATCTTGTTGACCACCAGGCCCATCGACGAGTGAAGCGACTGTTCCACCTGCTGCCACATACGGTCTTCTCCTTCCGGCCTTTTTAAGGATTGAAGCGATCCGGCCATCTCCACCGCGACAGCAGATACGGCTTCTTTTCTTCCCAGGCGCGGGCAAACTTCTCCAGCCGCTGCTCGACGGCGGCGCTGCTGAGATTGGAAACCTCGCGGACGTACGATGCAACCCAGCCGAGGTAGAGGGGGGTAAAGGCGCCGAGCACATGGACGCGGTTGATGGTGCGCAGGCGCCAGGCCAGCGCGAAATCGTAGACGATGCACGCCCACAGATCGTCGGGCATGCGGAACTGTTCGGGAGCCACTTTCGTGAGCCGGCGCAGCTCGAGCAGAGCATTGGGCGGCAACAGCAGTCTCCAGACTTCTTCGAGGCTTTTGGAGCCGAGCAGAAAGGAATCGAGCATGGGCTGCGGGTCGATGGGCTGGCCATCGGGCCGGCCATCGCCGGCGTTGCCCCACACAGGCGTGGCCTGCGATGCGCGGATGCGCTGCCAGTGGGAGGCGCACAATTCCATTTCCTGAAACAGCGAGCCGACCAGCTGGCCGAGCACGGCGCTGAGTTCCAGGCCTTCGGCAGCGACCTGATGATGCACGTCGACGTGGATCTGGCCAACCGAAGCCTGCGGAAATTGCGTGGCCGCCACGGTCACTGGCCACAGCAACGAACTGGAGTTAGCGGCGTGCGTGCTGGTACGCGCCAGACCCGCGCACAACGCGCCGGAAACGGCGAAATCGAAGGCGAGGGGATAGTGAACCCGCTTGCCATAAAGCGCGCGGCTCAGCGGAGAGAGGATGCCGCTGTTGATGAGGCCATCGTATTTGGCCGCAGGGTAGACGGGCATCACCAGCCCACACTGGCGATCGAGAACGGCGTAGGTGAAAAGCTGGATCAGGTTGGTGCGGAGAGCGGCGAGGTCCGATCCGAGCACGATGCAGGCGCGCGCATTGAGCGAGGCGGCCAGAGCCAGCACGGCGCGCTGGCTGGCGGAGACGT